>JACCYD010001326.1 GCA_013696695.1 Deltaproteobacteria bacterium
GTCATGGAGACCGACGTCGTGCGCGTCTCCGACGAGATGGATCAGGAGACCGTGTCGCGGCTGTTCGCCGAGCACGATCTCAACGTCGTGCCCGTCGTCGATGCGCAGGGCAAGATGAAGGGCATCGTCACCGTCGACGACATCGTCGACGTCGTCCAGGAAGCGGCGACCGAGGACATCCAGAAGTTCGGCGGTATGGAAGCCCTCGGCTTGCCGTACCTGCAGTCGAGCCGCCGCGAGATGATCATGAAGCGCGGGCGCTGGCTCGTGCTGCTGCTGGTCGGCTCGATGCTGACGACCACGGCGATGGAAGGCTTCCAGGATCAGGTCGCTCGCGTGCCCGTGCTCGCGGTGTTCATCGCGATGATCGTGTCGACCGTCGGCAACTCGGGGTCGCAAGCGTCGACGCTGGTGATCCGCGCGATGGCGCTCGGCGAGGTTCGCGCGGGGGACTGGTGGTTGATCCTGCGGCGCGAGCTGATGATCGGGCTCGCGCTCGGCCTCGTGCTGTTCGTCGTCGCGCTGATCCGCGTCATCATCTGGGGCTCGTTCGGTGTCTACGGCGATCACTACGTGCTGATCGCGATCGCCGTCGGCATCAGCGTGATCGGATGTACGATGTGCGGCACGCTCGCAGGCGCGATGCTGCCGTTCGTGCTTCGCAAGTTCGGCGCCGACCCCGCGAGTGCGTCTGCTCCATTCGTCGCTACACTCGTCGACGTCAGCGGGATCCTGATCTACTTCGGCATCGCGAATTTGGTCCTGTCGGGCGTGCTTCCACTATAGATTGGCGCCCCATGATCGCCACGCGCACGTATCACTACCGCGATCCGGCGGCGGTCATCCTCGGGCTCAAGGAGCTCCGCAAGCAGGGACTGACTCCGCGCGGCTTGCTGTTCGTCGCGCTCGATCCGCGGGGCGAGACCTCGCTCGTGGTGCCCGAAGATTTCGATGCGGTCGCCAGCGTGCGCGTCGGCGACAAGCTCTCACTGGTGCCGCCGCTCGAGGGGCGGTTCTTTCACTTCGATGCCGTGCATCGGCTGCCCGGCGATAGCGTGCTGTGGAATGGCGATCGCCGGCTCGGCGACACCGGTAGCGCGCCCGAGGTCGCGTGCGCGATCTCCGAGTGGCTCAAGGGCAGCTCCGCGAAGAACGTGTTCCTCGGCTGTACGCCGCACGTGCCCGGCTCGTGGTGGACGGTCGATCACCTGTCGACGGTCACCGAGCTTCACTCGCTCGGGTTTCTCGACTGCGTCGTCACCACCACCGGCATCATCGCGCGCAAGATCGACTCCACTCGGCTGTTCCACCTCGAGTTCTCCGCGCTCTCGCAGCTCGGCTCGCCGATCGATGGCTGGGAAGAAGTGTTCAGCTCGGAGATGGGCAACATCCTGCTGATCGAGCGGCGCGTGTTGCAGTACCGGCTGGTGCTGACCTGCGAGCGCGGCCTCATCGAGATCGATGTCTCGCACTTGCCCGAGCTGGTGATCGAGACGGCGCGCGTGCCGATGCGATCCGGGTTCGGCGTCGTCGGTCGGATCGACGGCGGTGCCTTCGCGGTCACCGCCGGCACGATCGAGCCGTGGGGCCTCACCAACATGAGCCCGGCGATGCTGGTGGGCTCGCCCACCGAGAGCCTGCTCGATCTCCCGAAGACGCTGCGTGCGATGCCGCTCGATTCTTAGTGACCGTACGGGTTGCCGTTGCCGGCCATCACGAGCAGTCCGAGGATCAGCAGCATCACGGCGGTCAGCGGCCACATGCCCAGCGCGACGTGGCCCATGTCGCGCAGCACGCCGGCGAACGAGTTGCGTGACGGCTCGTCCTTCGGAGCTGGTGCACCCGTGATGATCCGACCGGCTTTCCTGACGACGCGCGCCTGCGGGATCGGGTCGAAGCTCATGACGACGAGTATGAACGATCGGCGCCGTCAGGCGACTGGAGTAACGCGGCACGTGTAACGTGGCGCACCCTCCCATGCCCGCTTTGGCAGATCTGAGCCTCGGCTTTCGTAGCGCCTACCTCGACCACGACGACCTGACCCGCCAGCTGCGGGCCTGGAACGAGGCGTTCCCTGGAATAACCCGGCTGATCTCGATCGCGAAGAGTGCGGAAGGCCGCGATGTCTGGCTGCTCGTGATCGGCGTCGAGCCGGAGCGGATCCGCCCGGCTGTCTGGGTGGGTGGCAACATCCACGCGGCCGAGCTGGCGGGATCGAGCGTCGCGCTGTCGATCGCCGAGGACGTGCTGACGCTGCACAGCACCGACGCCGAGGTTCTCGACCTGCCGCCCGCGATGCTCGAGCGCATCCGCGACGTGCTGTTCTACGTGGTGCCGCGGATCTCACCCGACGGCGCGGAGTGCGTGCTTCGCACCGGTCGTACGGTGCGATCGGTGCCACGCGATTCGCGGGTCGAGCGTGGTAGGCCGCGCTGGCTGCTCGGCGACATCGATGGCAACGGCGTCGCGCATTCGATGCGCGTGCCCGATCCCGGCGGCGAGCTGGTCGAGGCAAGCGAGTTCCCCGGCCTGCTGGTCGAGCGCACGCTCGAGGACGAGGGCCCGTTCTACAAGCTCTATCCCGAAGGCACGATCGAGCACTTCGACGGCAAGCACGTCCCGTCGCCGTTCTTCCTCGGCGACAACCCGATCGATCTCAACCGCAACTTCCCGTGGTCGTGGGCACCACCGCACGAGCAGATCGGCGCCGGTGGATATCCGGCGAGCGAGCCCGAGTCGCGCGGAATCGTCGAGTTCGCGACCGCGCATCCCGAGATCTTCGCGTGGCTCGATCTCCACACCTTCGGCGGCGTGTTGATCCGGCCGCTCGGCCACGGCCCGGATTCGAAGATGGATCCGGAGGACCTGGCGGTGTTTCGCCAGCTCGAGTCGTGGATGACCAAACACACCGGCTATCCGACGGTGTCGGGCTACGACGAGTTCCTCTACGAGCCCGACAAGCCGCTGCGCGGCGATCTCACCGACTACGCGTACAACCAGCGCGGCGCGATCGGGTACGTCGTCGAGCTGTGGGATCTGTTTCGCCGGCTCGGCATGGAGCGGCCGCCGAAGTTCGTCCAGTACTACGAGCGAGTGTCGCGCCGCGATCTCGTCAAGCTCGCGTGGTGGGATCGCGACGAGAACGCCGGGCGCTCGTTCCCGCCGTGGAAGCCGTTCGATCACCCGCAACTCGGGCGGGTCGAGATTGGTGGCTTCGATCCGCGCGTCGGCATCTGGAATCCGCCGCTCCACGAGCTGCCTCCGATCTGTGCGTCGCAATCGCAGGTGTTGCTGCGGCTCGCAGCGATGGCGCCGCGGATCAAGATCCACGAGATCGATCGCCAGACGTTGCCCGGTGGGCTCGTGCGCGTCGATGTCAGGGTGATCAACGATGGCTACCTCGGCAGCTACGGCGTGCCGTCGGCCAAGAAGCTCGACTTCAACGAGCCGGTCTACGCGATCGCGCGCCCCGAGGGCTGCGAGCTGGTCGATCCGGGGACGGCGCATCAAGTGCTCGGCCACCTCGACGGCTGGGGCCACGGCTTACACACCGGCCAGAACCTGCCGGCGTATCCCGGCACGCGCGGCAACACGC
>JACCYD010001368.1 GCA_013696695.1 Deltaproteobacteria bacterium
GCGACCCGCTGATGGATCTCGGCACGTCGCTGTCGTACTGGGCGCAGGCGAGCGATCCACCGGCGTATCACCAGCTACCGTTCGGTCCGACGGCGGCGCCCGGAATGCTGACACGCCAGGAGATCGCGCAGCGCTACCTCGAGCGGTCGGGGCGGCGCGCGGAGTCGCTGGTGTTCTATTACGCGTTCGGCCTGCTCAAGACCGCGGTGATCGCGCAGCAGATCTATTACCGGTTCGTCAAGGGTCTGACCCAGGACACGCGGTTCGCCGCGATGATCATCGGCGTTCGGCTACTCGCGGACCAGGCGCGGACGTCGATCGAGACGAGCTCGATCTAACTGCCGATCGCGCAGCGTGAGACAGGCGCGAGGACACCGTTAGGCGGCGATCCAGCGCGAAACGTCGCTCGTACCTTGCACTAGGGGGACCGACTTGCGCAAATCAGCCTATCTACTCAGCTCGCTTCTGACACTCACCGCCGCATGCGGCGACAACCTGGAGCCACAGGAGCCATCGGATCCGACGCCCGGCCGGATCGAATTCGCGATCGCCGAACCGGCGGACGAGGCCGGCGAGATCACCGTCACGGCGACGCGTACCGGTGGATCTACCGGGGCGGTCTCGGTGACCGTCGCGGTCGCCGACGGCACTGCGACCGCGACGATCGACTACGCCGCTTCGCCCACGACCTTGACCTGGGCGGACGGAGACACGGCCGCGAAGACCTTCACGGTCGGGATCGTCGCCGATCTCGCGATCGAGGGTGACGAGACCGCGCTCGTGCAGCTGACAAATCCCACCGGCGGCGTGACGCTCGCCGAGACGCAGCTGACGTTGACGATCAAGGATGACGACCGGCTCGGCGTCGCGCTGGTGCTCACGCCAACGGAGATCCTCTCGGTCGGGTCGCCCGACTTCGGGATCACCTCGAGCGCCGCGACCCTCACCGGCGTCCCGAGCGGCGTCGATCTCGTGGCAATGGACGTGCGCCCAGCCGACGGCAGCGTCTGGGCGCTCGGATCGAACGGCACGCTGTTCACGATCGATCCGGCCTCCGGCGCGGTCACGCTGAAGGCGACGCTCGCCGCCGACGCTGCTGATGGGACCTCGCCGTTCACCGCGCTCGCGGGTACGGAATTCGGGATCGACTTCAACCCCGTCGTCGACCGCCTCCGGATCGTCTCGGATACCGGCCAGAACCTGCGCGTCAACCCGGACACCGGCGCGACCTTCACCGACACGGCCCTGTCGGGCGCCGTCACCGGTCTCCGCGCAAACGCGTACTCGAACAGCTTCGCGACCGCGTGTCGCACGACGCTGTTCGGACTCGACCTCGCGAACGATCGCCTGGTCCTCCAGGACCCGCCGAATGCCGGCACGACCACCTCGGTCGGCGCGCTCGGCGTCGACGTCACGGAGATCCGCGGCTTCGACACGCAGGCCGATGCCACCGGCGCGACGTCCGCATTCATCCTCGCCACCGTCGGCGGCGTGGTCGGCGTCTACGATGTCGACCTCGCGACCGGCGAGGCGACCAGCCTGACGACCGGCGGCACACCGGACCTGAGCGATGCGATCGACTTCGCTCTCACGGTCGCGGTCAACGTGCCGCAACCACCGGGCGAGCTGTTCGGCGCCTCCGCCGGCGGCAAGCTCGTCTCGTTCACGCGTGCCACGCCGGGCAAGCTCTGCTCCTCGGTGGCGATCACCGGCATCACCGCCGGCGAGACGATCGCCGGCATCGACTTCCGTCCGTCGACCGGGGTGCTGCATGCGCTCACCACCGACGGCGGGAACACCGGCCGCATCTACACGCTCGACCCGCAGACCGGCGTCGCCACCAGCCCGGTTTCGATCGCCGTCGCGATCCCGACGGGCGCCGAGCTCGGTATCGACTTCAACCCGACCGGTCCGGTGGCGCTCCGGATCGTCAGCTCGGCCGGTCTCAACGTCCGCGTCACCGATCTTGCCACCGGTGCGGCGACCGCCGATACCGCGCTCAACGGCGCGAACGATTCCGCCGCGGCCGCCGGCTACACGGACTCGATCACGAGCGCCGGCAGCACCGTGCTGTACGTGCTCGACACCGAGCTCGACCGGCTGCGCATTCAGAACCCACCGAACGCGGGCACGCTCGTCGATGTCGGTGCGTTCGGCGTCGATCTCGATGATCTCGCATCGCTCGACATCGATGGTCGCGACAACGTCGCCTACGTGACCGCGAACCTCACCGGCTCGACGGGCACGTCCCTCCACATCCTCGACCTCACGACCGGTGCGGTGGCTGCAGCCGCGGGCGTGATCGGCGGCGGCGAGCGCATCCTCGGGATCACGCGCACGCCCCCGACGACCACCCTGTTCGCGCTCCAGGGCAATACGCTCGTCACCATCAACCCCGCGGATCCGTCGAGCGTCACCACGATCGGCGCTGTCACCAATCTGTCCGCGAACGAGCAGCTCCTCGGGATCGACTTCCGGCCGTCGACCGGCATCCTCTACGGGCTCGGCTCGCTCGGCGGGGTCTACACGATCGACCCGGCGACGGCGGCCGGCACACGCATCGTCGGCCTGAGCGCCGATCCTGCCGATGGCACGCTTCCATTCACCACGCTCGGCAGCTCGCCGTACGGCATCGACTTCAACCCGACCGGCCCGGTCGCGCTTCGCATCGTCGGCCAGAACGACGTCAACCTGCGCGTGCCGAACGTGACCACCGGCCTCACCTTCACCGACACGGATCTCTCCCGCACGGTGCCGACGTATGCGATCACCGCGACCGCCTACGCGAACAACGTGGCCGGCGCGACAACGACCTCGCTCTTCGGCCTCGATGCGAACGCCAACAAGCTCGTCGCGGTGGTGTCGCCGAACTCCGGCATCGTCCGCGAGATCGGCAATCTCGGCCTCACCGTCGGCACCAGCGCGACGTTCGAGATCGCCGGACCGAACACCGGCTTCGCCGTCCTCCAGGCTGATACCGCGAAGTCGTTCGCGACCATCGATCTGACCACCGGGGTCGCGACGGCTGTCGGTACCGTCGGCGTCCCCGCGAACGCTTCGATCGTGGGTATCGCGGCGCCGGTCAGCGCGACCGCACCCGCTGCCAACAGCACCGTGTTCGCC
>JACCYD010001374.1 GCA_013696695.1 Deltaproteobacteria bacterium
CCTGTGGCTCGCCGTCAACGCGGCCGCGGTGCAGGAGGACGAAGATCAACGCGGTCTCGCCCACTTCGTCGAGCACATGGCGTTCATCGGGACGAAGCGCTTCCCGAAGGCGACGATCGTCAACTACCTCGAGTCGATCGGCGTGAAGTTCGGCGCTCACCTCAACGCGTCGACCTCGTTCGACGAGACCATCTACAAGCTGCAGGTCCCCACCGACGATCCGAAGCTGGTCGACAAGGGCTTCGACATCCTTCGCGACTGGGCCGGCGACGTGTCGTTCGACGCCGCCGAGGTCGACAAGGAGCGCGGCGTGGTGATGGAGGAGTGGCGGCTGGGCCGCGGCTTCCAGCAGCGCCTCCTCGACAAGCTGATCACGATCATCTTCGGCGATTCGAAGTACGCGAAGCGCCTCCCGATCGGGCTCCCGGACGTCATCCAGAAGGCGCCGCGCGAGAGGCTGGTGCAGTTCTACAAGGATTGGTATCGGCCCGACCTGATGGCGGTGATCGCCGTCGGTGACTTCGCCGACACCGCGGCGATCGAGAAGCAGATCGCCGACAAGTTCGGCAGCCTCCCGAAGGCGGACAAGCCGCGGCCCCGCACCGCAGCCGGCGTTCCTGCCGCGAGCGGCACGCGCGTCGCGATCGAGACCGACAAGGAGCTGCCGGTCTCGGTGGTCGCCGTCGGCAATCTGGTTCCGCATCGCAGTGAATCCACCACGGTCGATCACCGCCGGATCGTCACCGAGGCGCTCTACCAGCTGATGCTCAACGAACGCCTGCAGACCATCGCTCGCAAGCCGGACGCCACGTTCGCGCAGGCCGGCGCGGTCATCGAGTCGTTCGTGCGCGAGGTCGACATGTTCGTACGGTTCGCGCTGGTCAAGGGCGACGATGCCGAAGGTGCACTGCGCAGCATGCTTTCCGAGGTCCTGCGTATCGAGCGCCACGGCTTCGTGCAGTCCGAGCTCGACCGCGCGCGCACGGTGATGGCACGCAGTGTCGAACAATCCGCCACCGAGTACGCGACCCGCGACGGGGGCGATTTCGTCGACGAGCTGGTCAAGAACTACCTGACCGGCGAGTTCGTCGTCGGGCCGGAGATCGAGCGTGACCTGTCGCTCAAGGTGATGCCCACGATCACGCTCGCCGAGCTCAACGCGATCGCGAAGAGCTTTGGCGGCCCCGAGAACCGCGTCATCGTCGTGGCCGGTCCAGCGGGCAAGCCGATGCCCGACAAGGCGAAGGTGCTCGCGCTGGTCGACGATGTCGCGAAGGCGAAGCACGAGGCGTGGAAAGACGAGGCCGTCGCCACCAAGCTGATGGAGGAGCCGGCGTGGCCTGGCACCGTGTCCAAGGAGACCAAGAACGACAAGGTCGGCACCACCAAATGGATGCTCGCGAACGGCGTCCGCGTGATCGTCAAGCCCACCGATTACGAGCGCGATGCGGTTGCGATCGAGGGCATCTCGCCAGGCGGCCTCAACACCGCAGCAGCGAAGGACTTCGTCCACGCGCGCTTCGCCGACGAGATCGTGGCGGAGTCCGGGGTGGGGCCGTTCGATGCCGTCGCGCTGCGGAAGGCGCTCGCTGGCAAGCGCGTGTCGGTGGCAGCTTCGATCGGCGAGGTCAGCGACGTCATCCAGGGCACCGGCTCGGCGCGCGATGTCGAGACCATGCTGCAGCTGATCCACCTCCACATGACGGCGCCGCGCAAGGACGAGCAGGCGTTCGGCGTGTGGAAGACCAACAACCTCGACGCGCTCACCAAGCAGACGATCTCGCCGGACTACCAGTTCCAGAAGAAGTCCCAGGAAGCGCTGTGGCAAAAGCATCCGCGCCGCGCGCTACCCGAGGTCGCCGACGTCAAGGCGGTCGATCTCGACAAGGCCCTCGCGTTTTATCGCGGGCGCTTCGCCGACGCGTCTGATTTCACGTTCGTGATCGTCGGTGCCGTCGAGCTCGACAAGCTAAAGCCGCTCGTCGAGGCGTATCTCGGCAGCCTTCCCAAGGCCGGCAAGAAGGAGAAGGAGATCGACAACGGTGCAAAGCGCGTCGCCGGCGTCTCGAAGCAGAGCTGGAACCTCGGCCAGGATCAAGACAAGGCCCGCGTGTCGATCCTGATCCACGGCGACGAGGCGTGGTCGCGCGACAAGGAGCGCGACATGTTCATCCTCAGCACGGTCGCGTCGATCCGGTTGCGCGAGGTGCTGCGCGAGGATCTCGGCGGCGTCTATGGCGTCGGTGCGAGCGGTCAGCTCGCGCGGTCGCCAAAGCAGGAGCGCACGTTCGGGATCGGCTTCGGCTGCGCTCCGGGTGCGGTCGACAAGCTGGTCAACGCGGCGTTCGCAGAGCTCGACGCGATCGCGAAGAACGGCATCGGCGCCGACTACCTCGAGAAGGTCAAGCAAGGCTTCATCCGCGATCGCGAGACGTCGATGCGCACCAACAACTACTGGGTCGATTGGCTCGCTCGCTCGGCGCGCTACGGCGATGACCCAGCGCTCGTGCTCGATCCGAAGCCGGTGCTCGATCGCATGACATACGACAACGTCAAGGCAGCGGCGAAGCGCTACCTCGATCGCAAGAAGATGTTCCAGGCCGTGATGCTGCCGGGCAAGTGACGCAGATCCGCTGGGCTCATCAACCTCGCGCGGCCGGATTGAGCGATACGCTGCGGTCATGCGGACCGCCCTGATTCTCTGCCTCGTCGCGTGTGGCAACGAGGCGCGATCACCCGAGCCGACCTCGACCCGCGTCGAGCCCACGACGGTGCCCGCAGACAAGCCGGTGCCGCGCTGCAAGAGCGGCGAGCACGTGTGCTCGGGTGACGCCGTCGCCGTCTGCGAGGACGGTCGGCCGGAGCGCACGGTGACCACGTGTCGCGGTGGCTGCAAGCAGGGCAAATGCGTCGAGACCTGCGGTGCCAACGACGTCGAGCTGATCTACACGGTCTCCAGCGATCGCGCGCTGCTCAGCTTCGATCCGAAGAAGCTGCCCGGCGATCCGTTCCGCAAGATCGGCGAGCTGTCGTGCGATCGCTCGAGCTCGCCGTTCTCGATGGCGGTCGATCGCACCGGCATCGCGTGGGTGCTGTACCAGAC
>JACCYD010001384.1 GCA_013696695.1 Deltaproteobacteria bacterium
GCTCGATCGTCGGCGCGGCGCCGATGCGGCGGGTGTAGAACGCGCCCTCGGCGTTGTTATTGACGTCGACCGGGATCTGAAAGAGATCGACGCCCTCGAGGAAGAACGGGCGCTTCTCGGCGAAGAACAGCTCGTTCGCCGACAGGTTGACCGTCGACGGATCCGCCTCGACCTGCCCGAAGTCGGGATTGATCGTGGCCGACAGCGTGAACGCAGAGCCGAGGCCGTATTTGAGATCGAGGCCGGCGTTGCCGACCGCACCATACTGATCGGCGAGCGGATCACCCTCCGCGATGGGTGCGGCCTGAAAGCCGCCGCTCGCGTACGGCAACAGCTCGAGGCGGCGACCGGGCTTGAGCTCGTCGATGCCCCCGACGACGCCGAACTTGCTGACCACCTCGCTGCCGCTGCGCGGCCACGGCGACCACGCGGACTGTTCGCTCGACCGTGCGATGTTGCGCACGACCTGGAGCCCCCACTCGTGCGAGGCCGCGGCGGTGAAGCGCAGCTGGTTGAGCGGGATCCGGAACTCGGCGGACCAACCATCGCCGTTGACCGAGACGTCACCGGTCCACACCGCGTCCCAGGTGTCGTCGATGTTGGAGTCGTCGAACGCCAGCATGTCCCGTTGCACACCGGCGGCGTTGAGCTGGAACACGAACGCGGTGCGCTTGTCGTGATAGCTGTCGAACGCGATCGCGATCACGTCGGCGACGGCGTCGAGATCGCGGCGATGCAACGTGCGGCGGATCTTCGCGGGCTCTGGATCCGTCGCCCACACACCGACGTAGATCGCGAGGTCGTCGTAGAGCACGGAGAACGACGTGTCGTGCGTCGCCTTCGCGCCGTCCTTCGGGAACCGCTGCGTGAATCCGCTCTGGCGCGGTGCCGCCGCCCACGCGGCTTCGTCGAGCTTGCCGTCGATCGCGATCGAACCTTGGCGACGCACGGCCTTCGCGCGGTGCTCGGCGGACGCGGTCACCCCGAACAACAGCACGACAACGAACGTGACGGCGCGAACCATGGGACCTCGAACGACGACTCGACGGAAACCCGATGGTTGCAGATCTAAATCTCACCCGCAGCTGCGACAACCATGCGACATCATTTCGGTCGCGGCGTCGGTCGCGATTCGTCGTAACGACGGGCGTGCTCGAGCAACAGCTGCGTCGTCGAGACGCCGATCTCGTCGCGTCCGCCGATCGCCATCGGGGAGAATTCGAACTGACCCTCGGTCCAGTCGAGCAGCTTGATCAGGCGATCGCGAGGGCGCGCCGCGCCGTTCACGACGCTCGACTCGAGCTTGATGCACTTGCCTTCGGCGACGAACACGCGCGCGATCTCGCCGTTGCCGAGCAGCAACAGCACGCCCGACTTGCGCTCGAACTCGAGCAGCGAGAGCAACGTGCCGAGCGTGATGTCGCTCAGGCTGCCGCGGAGTCCCGGGTTGATGGCGGGGGCCGGCGCCGCGATCCGGTGGACCCGGATCACGAGCTCTTCGTCGAGGAACGGCTGCGGGACGTAATCGCGAACGCCGGCACGAAACGCCTCGAGCCGGCCGAGGTCACCGTCTTCGCCGGTCAGGATCAGCGGCACGTCGGAGAGCGTCGAGTGCTCGGACATCGCCATCGCGAGATCGATCCCGCTCATGCCTGGCATCTCCGAGGCCGACACGATCGCATCCGGGCGCCACACCGCGCAGGCTTCGAACGCTTCGGTGGCGCTCGCGACGGCGCTGACCTTGAAGCCCGCGTCCTCGAGGCAGCGCGCCATTCGCGTGCGCAGCGGGACGCTCGGTTCGACGACGATGATCTGGGTCGTCGACGACAGGCCGGGATTGGTGATCTCGGACTTGAGCTCGTCGACGTGCGTGCGGAGCTTGAGGCGCGCCGGCGTGTCGGGACCGATCAGCTCGAAGCCCATGCCGGGATGGCGGCCGAGTGCGCGCGCCGCGGAGGGCGTCAGCATGTGCGCGACGCGCGCGAACAACGCGAGCACGTCGCCATCGGGCAACGTCAGCCGAAGATCGGTCTCTTCTCCAACGGGCAGCAGCGCATCGGTGCGGATGTAGAGTCCGCGCGGGGATAGATCTTCGGTCTCCGCCTCGACCGATCCGGACGGCCGATCGAACTCGACCCGACAGCGACTGACGAGTCGCTGGTCGCGACCACGTCGCGCGTTGCCCACTACCGAAAGTCTATCGGCCCGGGAGTTGGTTGTCTTGTTTACACGGACGGCCGACGGCTCAGTGAAATGCTGAACTCGGCTCGGGATTCGCACGAATTCGTTGGTATTTATAACTTCTATAGAACTTTTCAAGAATCTTTGAACATACTGCAGGCATCTGATTGGAAGGCCGAATATGACCCAACTCGGATCTGTCGCAGTGCTCGATCGCCTCGCCCACGTCTCCATGCGGCGCGATGCGCCCACACTCGGCGATCGTCTCGCCGCCCTCGATCGCTGGGTGCGCGACGACCTCGTGACCCTCGAGCAAGACCTCGCGGCGATCCCGAAAGGCGCTCGCGTCGTCCACGCGGCCGCCCATCACCTGCTCGATCTGAAGGGCAAGCACCTGCGGCCGACCTGCGTCGCGCTCGCGAGTCGGTTCGGAGTCGGGCCCGCATGTCACGGGCTGACGCCTCGCGCACGCTCACTGGCCGTCGCGGTCGAGATGGTGCACAGCGCGACGCTCCTCCACGACGATGTGGTCGATGTCGCCGAGCGCCGGCGCGGCAAGCCCACCGCCTGCGTGGTGTACGGCAACGCGGCGTCGATCTTCGCGGGTGACTGGCTGCTGGTCGCCGCGCTGCGCCGGATCTCGCAGGCCGGTCTGCCCGGCCTCCTCGATCACATGCTCGACGTCATCGATCAGATGATCGTCGCCGAGTCCTTCCAGCTCGAGCGCCGCGGCGTCGATTCCTGGCAAACCGGGGCCGGCACGCGCGAGGATTACTTCGCGATCGCGGAGGGCAAGACCGCCGCGCTGTTCCGGTGGGCGATGATCGCGGGTGCGCGGGCAGCGGAGCTGCCGGTCGCCGCAGAGACCGCGCTCGATCGTTTCGGGCTCCACCTCGGGGTCGCGTTCCAGGCCGTCGATGACGAGCTCGACTTCGGCACCTCGGAGGCCACCGGCAAGGATCCGCTGGTCGATCTTCGAGAAGGTAAGCTGACGTTCCCGATCGTGGTCGCGCTCGAGCGCGAGCCGAAAC
>JACCYD010001389.1 GCA_013696695.1 Deltaproteobacteria bacterium
TCGTGTTCCTGATGGCGTGGATCTTCGGCATCCCGCCGTGGGCCGGCGTGCTCGCCGCGTTCCTCTCGATTCTGATGGGCTTCGTCGCCTCGCGCGTCACCGGCGAGACCGACATCACGCCGACCAAGGCGCTTGGCCCCGTCACGCAGATGACGTTCGGCGCGCTGACCCCTGGGAACCTCACCGGCAACATCATGGCGGCGAACGTCACCGGTGGCATCGGCCTCCACGCCGCCGACCTCCTCACCACACTCAAGACCGGATGGCTGCTCGGCGCCAGGCCGCGACACCAGATCTACGCGCAGCTGTTCGGTGTGGTCGCCGGCGCAATCTTCATCGTGCCCGCTTTCCGCATCATCATTCCCGACCCCGCGGTCCTGGGCGATTCCGAGTGGCCGGCGCCGTCCTGCCTGGTGTGGGAAGGCGTATCGCGCGCATTCGCGAACGGACTCGATTCGTTGCAACCCTCGGTGCAGATCGCGATGTTGCTCGGCCTGGGTATCGGCATCGTGCTCGCGATCGCCGAGAAGTTCGCGCCCAAGAAGATCAAGGCGTGGGTCCCGTCGGCGAACGGGCTCGGCATCGCGATGGTCATCCCTTGCGCCAACAGCATCGTGATGTTTCTCGGCGCCGTCGTCGCCGAGGTGCTTCGCCGCCGCAAGCAGGACGGCAACGTGATCCCGGTGGCCTCGGGATTGATTGCCGGCGAATCTCTGATGGGCATCGTGGTCGCGATCCTCGTCAGCGCGGGTGTGATCGCGAAGTAGCCCGCACCAAAGCGCGTTCACTCCGACGACGGACTCCGGCATCGTCGTCGCGCTGCTGCCTGGATTCTAGGACTCAGCGGCCGAGCAGGCGCGACACGCCGAACGTCGCGAACCACGCGGGCCGCGGATCCACACTGCCGGTGTCGTGCGTGCCGGCAGCGACATCGGCATGCACGGCCCAGCGCGGCGTCCACGCGAACCACATCCCGAGCTGCACGCCCGTGTAGACGCCCGGTGCCTCGATCGGGAGACCCGCCACCGCCGATAGCTGGATCGCGCCGATGTCACCGAGGATCGGGAGCCGCAGGCCGAGCGAGCTGACCAGCGTCGCGTGCGCTTCGTTCGATGCGGTCGCGACGCCGGTGCCCGCGATCACGTAGCGCGTCAACGGCACGTGCACGGTGAGCGACGCGACGCCGGTGGACTTCCACGTGTCGGCGACCCGGATCTGGCCCGCGCCCGCTTCAAACCGGAGCTGTGCGCGTGCGAGGGCCGGCACCGTGCGCGCGGCCTCGACGCCGCGCGTGCCGAGGTTCGCGTCGGCGGCGGCGAGCACCTGCGCGGCGGTGATCCGATCGTCCTTCGACGTCGCGACCTGACGGAACACGACGGTGCCATCGCGCCGGATCACGACGACGCCGGGGATCGAGATATCGTTGTCGTCGAGGCCGGTCAACGCTCGCGAGACGTCGCCCTTGGTATCGGAGAGCAGTGGATAGTGGATGCCGTACTTGCGTGCGAAGCCGCGCGAGTCGTCGACCTCGTCGCGACTGACCGCAGCGAGCGTGATCCCACGCGCGCGAAAGGCCGGTTCGGATCGGGCCAGCTCACCGAGCTGGTGCTTGCACCAGGGTCACCAGTGGCCGCGATAAAACACCAAAACGACGTGGCCCTGCGAGAGCGCATCGCCGAGCGCGAAGTCACCGGTCTGCGCCCGCAACGTGAACGGCGCGGCGGTGGTAGCAAGCTCGCCGTGCCGCGGACGAATCGCGGTCACGCAGCCGGCGGCGGCCAACAACACCAGTGCGCGCATGGCTCAGCGTACGAAACCTGACGTGAAGCTGTCACCTTTCACGGGCGGCGATCCCTCTCCGCGGTCGCGACCTACGCGACATCGAGTAGGTTGGGCTCGGAGGAAATGGCGATGGCGAACAAGATCAAGCGTCCCGAAGGTCACCACACGATCACCCCGGGCTTCTCGGTGCAGAACGCGGGCACGGTGCTGGCGTTCATCGAGCGAGCGTTCGGCGGCAAGGTCGTCGACAAGTACGAGATGCCCGGCGGAGGCATCGCTCACTGCGAGATCATGATCGGCGACTCGGTCGTGATGTTCGGCGAAGCGAATGCCGCGCACGGCATGCCCGCGATGCCGGCGATGATGTCGTATTACGTCGACGACGGCGATGCGGTCGACGCTGGATACAAGACGGCGCTGGCCTGCGGCGCGACGTCGGAAGCCGAGCCGAAGAATCAGTTCTACGGCTATCGCAGCGCGACCGTGCGCGATCCGGGTGGCAACCGGTGGACGATCTGTGCCGTCGTCGAGGAGCTGTCCCGCGAAGAGATGCAGAAGCGCGCCGCCGAGATGATGAAGGGCTGATCGCCCCGCTCTGCCCGATCTGCGTTAGCGTTTGCGGATGGGGAAAATCGGCTTCTGGCAGCTGCTTCTCGACGATCGGGTCTCGCACTGGGAAGCGCAGAGCATCAACGCCGCGCACGATGCCGCTGATCACGCGGCCAGCACGGCGGAGGCTGCGCAGTTCAAGGCACACAACACCGAGACGCGCGTCAACAACATGGCTCGCGAGATCGTGTTCTTGCGGACGGCACTCACCGTGCTCGTCAAGACGCTCAAGGACTCGAAGGTCCTCGACGAGCGGCTGCTCGATGCGCGTCTCGAGGCCGCGATCGAGGAGGCCACCGCGTCGCTCCCGAAGCTGCCCACTGGCCCGGTCAGCATGAACGAGGTACTCGCCTCGAAGCAGGGGACGCCGGTCTCGGTCAAGCTGACCTGCATCCGGTGCCGCAATCAGGTGCCGGCGAGCTCGACGCTGATGTCCCAGGACGGTCCGATGTGCGAGCGCTGCCCGGCGTGAACCACGCCCTCACGGCAGCGTGAGGATGATCGCGCTCTCCTTGTCGTCGACACCGGTGAAGCTCGCCTTGTAGAGCTTCCCGCTCTTCGAGGTCACCTCGACGCGGATCGAGCGACCCGATGGCGATGCGGTGCCGTCATTCGTGATCTTCCAGCCGGCCTTGGTCAGCGACTCCTTGACCTCGGTGGCGACGGCTGCCTTTCCGCGCGGCACCTTGTACATCAAGATCTTGCCGCCGCCGCCAGGCGCTGCGTCGCCGCCGGTCGCGTCTTTCGGGATCGGGAACTTCTCCTCGTCCTTCGGAGCCTGCTTCTTCGCAGGTGCTTCGACCGGCTCGGGCGCGGCGAAGGCAGACGTGGACGACAACAGGATCGCGAGGAGGATTGGGCGCATGGTCAGGAGAGTCGACAGTACGCTGGTTCCGGACACGAAAAACGCGCGCAGACCATCTGGCCGGCGCGCGTTCAGGAGTCCTCCGTTAGAAGCTGGCGATCAGCGTCAGTCCGGAGTAGGCCGCATAGCCGCGGAGCATCACGTAGTAGTCACCCGCCGACGTGTTCGTGGAACTACAGGTTTCGCTGTTGCCGTTGATGTACGGGCGGCACAGATAGGTCGCCGTCGTCGGACGCGAACCGAACCGGGTGTAGAGGTCGGCATCGCCGGAACCGCCGCTGATCTTGACCGTGAGCGTCCTGCCCGCGGGCGTCGCGACGCGCCAGTACGCGGCGGTGTTCTTCGCGCCAGACACCCCGGTCACCGAGGCGCCGTTCGTCAGGTAC
>JACCYD010001403.1 GCA_013696695.1 Deltaproteobacteria bacterium
GCCACAGACCACCGCGTCGGCGGGCACGTACTCGGCGCCCTGCCCCATCTCGGTGCCGTGGATGCCGACCTCGGTGTACGCGCCGTCGTCGAACAGCAGCGCCATCCGCTCGCGCGCGGTCAACTTGCCGCGCTCGTGATGCTTCGCGACCTTGGCCTCGCCCCCGAGCTCCCTCGCCTTCGCGCGGCGGATCTGGAGCTCTTCGACTCGCTCGCGCATGGTTGGCCCGCTCGTGTTCGTGGACATCAGGTCTCCTTCTTCACCGTTCGTTCGACGTAGTCGGCGATCTTGTCGAGCGTCGCGATCAGCTGCGTGCGCTCGTCGGCCGGCAGCGCCATCACGGCGCCGCGCAGGATCTCCCACGGCGCGACATCGATCTTCTTGGCGGTCGCCTTGCCCTGCGTCGTCAGCTTGATCTTCCAGACGCGGCGATCGTCGACGCTCTGTTCGCGCGTCACCAGATTCGCCGCGACCATGCGATCGACGATGCCGGTCACCGTCGAGTTGGTCGCGACCATCCGCTTCGACAGCTCCGACAGCGAGAGATCACCGACGGTCTGCAGCAGCTTGATCACGTTGAGCTGCGTCGCGGTGATGCCGAGCTTCGCGCACTGCTCGCGGGCGAGCCGGCGCGACTCGGTGTTGAGGTAGATCGTGGTCTCCACGATCCGGTCGATGCTTCGCGACCCAGACATTTCGCTTCACGAAATATCAGCAGAGCGTACTAATCGCAAGCCAGACCATACCGGCGACCTTCGCACGCGGCGTTGGGCGACGCTGCGGTCGCGGCGCGTTCAGCGGATCGCGTAGCGCAGCGGAATCGCGGTAGCGTTCAGCGGATCGCGTTCAGCGGATCGCGTCGCGCGAAGCGTCAGCTTCGTTCGCGGTGTTCGCGCGAGCGGCGCGCAACACTTCGGTGGTCAGGCGACGCACGTCGCTGACGTCGAACGCCTGGCTCGGCGTCCGGGTGGTCTTCTTGTTCCGCCACGTCGTGACTCTGTTCGTCGTGTTGTCCATGACTCGTCGCTTTGAGGCTTGCAAACATAGGCCCATCCCCGCAGGTCGCATAGTCGAAAGTGGTGTGCGGACGCTTACACCGGGGTCAGTCCGCCCCGAACAGCGCGACTCCGGCCGTTCGAGGACCGCGCCGCGGACGTACGGCCCGACGCCGGCGAACGACGTCCCCCGAGCCGATCGCGATGAGCTGTTAGAAACCGCCTTCGACGCCGAGCCCTGGAACCGTGTCCTGCGGGCTCTCGACCACGACCGGTGAGAAGATCAGCGAGAACCGATTTGCACGCTCCTGCGAGACGCGGTCGTACCGCGGCATCCGGCTGTAGACGCTCGTCCGGATCATCCGCCAGACCCACGGCATCTCGACCGCGGAGGCCCGCGGAACGCGATGCGTGCGCAGCGAGACAGCGAGTGGATCAGGTTGGGTCGTTCGCTCGGCCCGCGCGAAGGCGAGCTGGACCATCGACCGCGCCGGCGCGATCTCGCGGCGCGCTGCGTTGCCGTAAGCGGGAGTCTCGGTGCGTGTCTGGACGGAGACGCACACGGTGCCGTTGGGACACGCTTCGGCCCGCGGGGCCGCTAGCATCACCAACATCGAGATCAAGACCACGCGCACGGTCAGGGCTAACGCAATCCGCGTACCGAGGAGTCCCGACAGGTAACCCCGCGATGCGCCAGCCCTGACTCGGCGGAGTATCCCGTCCGTGGATGCCGGACTGGTCAGGATTGTGCGCCCTGGCGCAGGGGATCATTCGTCGAGGACCACCGTACCGCGCGGGAGCTCGACGACAACGCGGCAACCTGGGCGGTCGTGCCGGACCGCGGGCACCTGGTGCCCGATGACCGTCGCGCCTCTCACTTCGTCGCTGAGAGGATCTCGGCCGCGCCGCGCGCGAGCAGGTCGTCGGCGAGACGCGTACCGAGGAGCTCCGCGTCTGCCACCGAGCCGCGAACTTCACCGTGCAGGATCTGCGAGCCATCGGGCATGCCGCACATGCCGACCATGTGAATGCCGCCATCGCGATCTACCGCGTGGGCAGCGAGTGGCGTCTGACAGCTGCCGCCCATGCGGAGCAAGAACGAGCGCTCGGCGGCGATCCGCCGCGCTTCGGCCTCGTCGTGGATCGCGCGCCGGACGATCTCCGCGACCTGGTCGCCCGCGCGCGTCTCGAGGCCGAGCACGCCCTGCGCGACCGCGGGGATCGAGAGCTCGATCGGCAGCAGCTGCGTGATCCGATTCGCCATGCCGAGGCGAGTCAGGCCGGCGGCGGCGAGCACGATCGCGTCGAACTCCCCCTCGTCGAGCTTCCGGATCCGCGTCGGCACGTTGCCGCGCAGCAGCGCGATCTTCAGATCCGGTCGGCGTGCGAGCAGCTGACACTGGCGGCGCATGCTCGACGTCCCGACCTTCGCGCCCTGCGGCAGCGTGTCGACCGTGACGGCCTCACGCGCGCACAGCGCATCCCACGGCACCTCGCGCGACGACACCGCGATCAACTCCAGGCCGGGCTCGAGCTCGGCGGGCACGTCCTTCATCGAGTGCACCGCGACATCGGCCGTGCGATCGATCAGCGCCTGCTCGATCTCCTTCACGAACAGCCCCTTGCCGCCGACCTTCGCGAGCGCCACGTCGAGGATCTTGTCGCCCTGCGTGGTGATGACGTTGAAGTCGATCGCGAGCGCGGACTCGACCGCGAGTAACCGCGCCTTCAGGTGTTCTGCTTGCCACAGCGCGAGCTGGCTGCCGCGCGTGGCGATCACGATGCGTTCGGTCACGTGGCCGCCTTCTTCTGCACCGACTCTGCCATGGGTGCCGCGGGAATCGGGTGCTGGGAGTCGTTCTGTGATGCGTCCGCGTTCGTCGCCGGCTCGATTCCGAACAGCTCGCACAACACCTCGGCGCGCAGCGATGCCTCCTCGGCCGTCGCCTCGCGCAGCGCCGCGGTCGGCGCGTGCAGCAGCTTGTTGACGACGAGCTGGACCAGGCGCTGCGCGGCCTCGCGCTGCTGCGCCGGCGTGTGTTCCTTGCGCGACAGCTGATCGAGCGTCTTCTGCAGCTCGGCCTCGGCGATCGCGTTGAAGTGCTCGCGCAGCGCCTTGATCGTCGGCACCACGCCCTGGGTTCGCAGCCAGTGCTCGAACTGACCGGCCTCGTGCTCGACGATCCGCATCGCGTGATCGCCGGCTTTCGCGCGCTCGGCGAGGTTCGCGTGCACGACCTTCTCGAGGTCGTCGATGTCGTAAAGGAACACGCCGTCGAATTCGCCGATCTTTGGATCAGCGTCGCGCGGCACGGCGATGTCGATCACGAACACCGGCCGCCACTTGCGCTGCTTCGTGACTTTCTTGAACAGCGCCTTGGTCAGCACCGGCTCGCGCGCGCCGGTGGAGCTGATCACGATGTCGGCCTCGACGAGCAGCGCTTCGAGCTCCTCCCATGGTCTGGCCACCGCATCGATCTCGGCGGCGAGCTTGTTCGCTTTCTCCGGCGAGCGATTGGTGACCGTGATCTCGTGCGCGCCCGACGAATGCAGGTGGCGCGCAGCGAGCCGCGACATCTTGCCGGCGCCGACGACGAGCACGCGCTTGCCCGCGAGGTCGTTGAACACGCGCTTCGCGAGATCGACCGCGACCGTCGACACGTTCGCCGCGCCTCGCGCGATCGACGTCTCGGTGCGCACGCGCTTGGCGACCCCGAACGCGCGCTCGAGGCAGCGCCCGAGCACCGGGCCCGAGGTCCCTGCCCCACCCGCCACGCCGTACGCATCCTTGAGCTGGCCGAGGATCTGGGACTCGCCGAGCACGAGCGAATCGAGCGCGCTCGCGACCTGGAAGATGTGGCGGACGGCCTCGTTGCCGCGGCGGTCGTACAACACGTCGGCGACGTCGGCGGGGTGGAGCCCGCGCTGCTCGGCGAGAAACCGCCGCACGCCGCCGGTGGCATCGGCACCGGGCCGCGCGACGCCGTAGACCTCGACGCGGTTGCAGGTCGAGACCAAAAGCGCCTCGGAGACCGGGTGCCCGACGACCAGGCTGCGCAGCGCATCCGCGATCTCTTCCTCGCGGAACGCCAGCTTCTCGCGCACCGCGACGGGTGCCGTTCGCCAGCTGATCCCGACGACGAACAGCTCGCTCACTCGACGATCCTCCGGATCAGGTAGATCGCGAGGACCGCCACGGCCGCCGCAAACCCACTCAGGGTCAGCCGCGCCGCGCGCCGGCCGCGCCAGCCGTACACCTGCCGGGCGAGGAGCAGCCCGCCGAACGCGAGCCAGGTCACCGCGGCGAGCGGATACTCCGGACGATCGAGCGACTCGCCGAGCTTGGCGACCCACATCGCACCGAGCACGAGTGCGATCGTGAAGATCGGGAACCCGATCCAGGTCAGCCGGTGGCTCGTGCGATCGAGCGCCTCGAGCGGCGTGCCCTTGTCGCGAAACGCGAGGGCATCGAGCTTCTTCTTCTTGAGCGCGCGCTCCTCGACGAGATAGATCGCCGACAGCGCACTCGCGAGCGCGAACAAGCCGACGCCGATCGTCGCCAGCGAGATGTGGATCTTGCCGAGGGTGGACAGATCTTCGGGGGCGGTGCCGGCCGGCGTCAGCCGCGCCGCGACCAGCATGATCAGCGCCACCGGCATCACGACGACGCCGCCAATGGTCAACCGGTACCGGACGCTCGCCAGCAAGTACCCACCGGTGACGATGAATGCGAGGAACCCGATCGCTTCGCGCACCGATTGCGCGGGGTGGACGTGCAGCGTGCCGCGCCAGCCGATGTCGACCCCGTGGGCGGCAAACGCCACGCCCACCAGCACCAGCGCAACCGGCCGTGCCTTCGCTTTCCCTGCGAGCACCCAGAACAGCGCCGCCGTGGCGGCGGCGTAGGCGACGACGGCGACCCAGAAGGCCGGCGATGGCGCGACCGACAGCAGGCGCTCGCCAGCCAGCGTATCCATCTAGGTCCCGCCCATCACAGCAGCGGCTCGCCGATGAAGCCGTCGATCACGTCGTACGCGGTGTCGCGATAGATGACCGAGCTCTCGAACTGCTCGCCGCCGTTCTCCTCGAGCCAGTCCTTCGACTTGACCAAGCCGACCAGATCGTTCGGATCGTGGTCCTGCCCGGTGGCCTTCACGAAGCACACTCCCGGCTTCATCACGAACGACCGGTTGAGCTCGGTCAGCGTCATCCGATCTCCGATGAGCGAGGCCCGCCCTTCGGCAGTCCAGTTATCGAGGCGCTCGACGGAGATGAACAGGCGTGACATCCGGGGGGTAATGATACCGCTCGCTCGGCGAGCCGACCAGGTGTCCAGGTTGCCACGGGGAGGCCATGGGGTTATGTAAGGGGACCTCTGGAGGTACCGAAGATGGCCAGCGCGAACGTCAAAGAGCTCACGGATCAGAACTTCGAAACCGAGGTTCTCAAGGCAGACGTTCCGACCCTGGTGGACTTCTGGGCGGTTTGGTGTGGGCCCTGCAAGCAGATCGCACCCATGGTCGACGCCCTCGCCGACGAGTACAAGGGCCGCCTCAAGGTGGCCAAGATGGACGTCGATCACCACCAGATCATCCCGCAGCAGTACGGCATCCGCTCGATCCCCACGCTCCTGATCTTCAAGGGCGGCAAGGTCGTCGGCCAGCTGGTCGGCGCGGCCCCGCGCAGCAAGCTCGAAGCCGAGATCCAGAAGCACCTGTAAGGTGCGGGGCGCCTGGCTGACGATCGGGTTGGCGCTCGGCGCCTGCGAGTCTGCCGAACACAGACCTGGCGGTTCGCCCGGGATTCCATGCGCCACCGTCGCGTCGAAGGTTCGCGCGTCCTATACGGATGCGCAGCGCGCGACGTTCGCGCGCGAGCCCAAGCTCGCCCGGTGGTTCGACGTCACGATGGCGATCCTCGAGCGATCGTGCGACGAGGACCGCTGGCCCGAGGCCGTGAAGAAATGCGCGCTCGACGCCAAGCCGGGTGATCCGAGCGCGATGATCGGATGCAATCAGACGATGCCGGTCGAGCTCCAGCAGAAGATGCAGGATCGGCTGGCAGAGGCGATGAAGAAGCTCGACTAGCGGCGATGACGACCGCACCGCATCGTGGTCCGCGGCCACAGCGACGCCGGAATCTGGCGAGTGATAGGGTGAGCGCATGCTTCGCGGGTGCCTGCTCGTGTGCGCGGCGTGCGGATCCACCGAGCTTCCACCAGCGACCGTGAAGGCACCGGCCACGCCCTTGGTGGGTTCAGCCGCGGTGTCGGTCAGCAACATGCTGGCGCGCGTCGCATACGAGGACAGCAACACCTGGATCGACGTTGCAGCCGAGGGCACGAGCACGCAGGCGCGGGAGACCTGCGAGGCGCTCGTGCGTCGTCTGCAGCGCGACAAGATCGGCACGCTGCGGATCGTCGTCGCGCGCACGTGCGAGGCCACGCAGCTTCCTCCTGCACGAGCTACGGGCGTGGTGTTGATCGATCGCCGCGACGATGTCATGCAGCTCGTGCTCGACCCGACCGCCGCACCTTCCACGCTCACCTACAATACGTGGTTCGACTCCGCGAATGCATGCGAGCGCTGGCGCACCGAGCTCGCAGCCCTCAACACACGCGAGCACCCGGACACCGTCGCACGCGTGAAAGACTTCGTGTCAGAACAGCGTGCGATCGCAGAGCGTCGCGCAACGACCGAGTGCGAGAAGGCGACCACCGCCGCCGCGAGACGGTGTCGGCGCGACGACGTCATCTGCGCGACCGTACGAGACGAAACGCGGCGTCAGTGTGAGCGCGCCGAGGAGGACGTCGCGATGCTTCGCGCGAAGGAGAACGAAGCGCCGCCTCCCCCACCCGTTCCGCCGCCGTGCGTCGAGCTCAGGTGAAGCGGGTGGCGAACGCGTCGAAGTTGTTGCCGCCGGGGCCACCCATGACGGCGAACACGACCTCGACGAACACGTTCTTGTAGTCACCCTCGAGGAGCTTGCCGAACGCGTCGGCGACCATCGCCGGATCGTTGCCGAACACGCCGGCGCCCCACGCGCCGAGGATCAGGCGCTCGACACCGCGGTGCGCGGCGATCGCGAGCACGAAGGCCGCGCGCTTGCGCAGCGCCGCCTCGACCACCGCCGCGTCGAACCGCTGCTGTTGCCGCAACGCACTGGCGTTGGGTGCCGCGCAGGTGATGACCGAGGCGAGCACGGGCGCGACGAGCCAGCTGCCGTCGTCGTCGCGGAAGAACGGGACGTGCGGCGACCAGATCGCGGTGTCGAAGTAGATCGGCGTACTGCCGTCGCGGTTGCGCTCGTAGTGCCCGCGCTGCGTCAGCAGACACGGATACAGCCCGCTCGATCGCGCGAGCGATTCCTCCTGCGCCTGCGCACCGCCGAGGAAGCCGCCACCGGGATTCTTCGCCGACGCGAAGTTGAGACACGCGACATGCGCGCCGGTCGGCGCGAGCCGAACGATCGCTTCGATCGTCGACTCGTGCGTCACCGAGATCGCAGTCTGCTTGGTCGCCGGCAGCGGGCGCAGTGCGGTGCCGAGCTCGTGCGGCTCGGTGCCCGCGCGCGCGGCCTCGAGTGCCGCGGCGATCGACACGCACTCGCCGTTCGGTTTGACGTAGTCACCGCGCTCGCAGACCTCGAGCGTCGCCTTCGCGATGCCGACCTTGGCGCCGCGCGACACGTTGTTGCGACGATCACCCGGGGGAACTACGGGGGCGACCACCGTCGGGAGCTCGAGGAACTCCGGCGGCACCGCGTCGGTGAGCCACACGCCGTTCGCCGAACGAAAGAACACGTGACCCGCCGCGGCCATCGCCTCGGCGCGGACGCGCAGGATCACCGGCTTGCCACGGCGCTCGCCGACCTTCGACGCGGTGAGCGTCTCGGCCGACAGGTGCACGTGGTGGCGCGCCCCCTTGATCAGACCCGCGGAACGAATGCTAGGAATGAACTTGTCGACGGTGCCGTGATAGAGCGTCGCCGGCGGTGCGACCGCCTCGAGCTTGAGGTCGACGTCGACCGAATGACCCTGGTTCGCGCGGATGCGCTCGCCGTCGGGCGACAATGCGAACCGCTGCTTGTCGGAGCCGGCGACGACCTCGGCCAGCTGTGCGCGCGTGATCGAGACGCCATGCGCGGCCGCCGCCGCGAGCAAGGCAGGAACGTCCGTCCAGCCCGACTCATCGAGCGAGATACCGATGCGCTCAGGTTCGTGGCGGAGGACCAGGGAGAGGAACTTGGAGATGTGCTTGGACATGATGGTGACTGCCGGTTGGCATGTTGGTGTCTTATTTACACTAACGTGCGCAGACGGTCAAGCTCGATCTCGCAAGCCGCTGATCACTCAGCGGGAACACTCTTCGCGAGCTTCTCGAGGTCGGCGGCCATCAACCGATCGATGACGCCACAGTCGAGGCAGACCCGGCAGGTCACCTCCACGGCGCCACTCGTCGCTTTCTTCCAGCCGCTCGCTCGCTGCAACACGAGCGCGGCCGAGAACAACGAGGCAGCTTCGAGACGCGAAGACTTGCAGGACGCACATTGCTCGCTCATGGAGCCAGCAATACCACGCGACCTCGTTGCCTACTGGGTGGTGACGGTGACCGTATAGGCGCGGGTCGACCCGTCGGCGGCGCTCACCGTGTAGATCACCGGGTTCGTGAAGTCCTGCGGCACGCGGCTCGACGGGCTGATGCTCGACGCGTTGATGACGATCGTTGGGGTCTGGGCGGAGAGGTCGGTGCCCGCGGGAAGCACGAGGGTCACCGTACTGCTCTGTGCACCGTTGGTGATCGCGCCCTTGACGCCGAGGATCGAGAACGACGTGATCAGCTTGGTGCCGTTGCCATTCACGATGCCGACGCGGACCGTATAGGTCTTGACGGTGTTGTCGGCCGCCGTCACCACGTAAAGCACCGGCTGCGGTCCCGAGAAGTCGATGGCGGCGCCACTCGCAGGGCTGACGCTGACGCCGGTGATCGTGACGATCGGGCTCAGGCTCGAGCGGTCCGTACCGTTCGGCATATTGATCTCGATCTCGCCGGCGATCGCGCTGATGTTCGTGATCACCGCGTCGAGCCCGTTGATCGTGAAGCGCGTGATGTCCTTGGCGCTGCTGCCGGCGACGCTGACAAACACCGTGTACGTCTTCGTCGTGTTATCGGCGGCGGTCACCACGTAGGTGGTCGGCCCCGTGAAGTCGTTCGGGATCTGGCTCTCGGGGCTGACGCTCTTGCCCGTGATGGCGATCGTCGGAACCAGCGCGGTGAGCGGCGTGCCGTTCGGTACCGTCAGCCGGATGTCGGTGCCATCGATGATGCCGTCGACGCCGAGAATCGTGAACTGGATGATGTCCTTGTCCGCGCTCTGCGAGTTATCCACGTTGACCTCGAACACCTGCGTGGAGTTGTCGGCCGCGGTCACCGTGTACTCGACCTCGTTCGTGAAGTTGTTCTTGGTGACGTCGCTCTCCTGGAGGTTGCCACCGACCTCGACCTTGTCGCCGGTGGTCGAGAACGTCGCGACCAGCTCCGTGATGTCGGTGCCGAACGGCACGATCGCCGTGAACACGT
>JACCYD010001417.1 GCA_013696695.1 Deltaproteobacteria bacterium
TCGCGGTCGACACGGGCGCATGTTGGGCAGACCAGGTTGCCCACGTCGTGCGTGTTAGCGTGAACGTGATGAGCTCGCGACTCGCGGTGATGGTGGTCGCAAGCGGCGTGTGCTGCATGGTTGCGGCGTGCGGCAGCAAGGCAGACCTGCCGGGCGGTGGCGGCTCGACCAGCGGCTCAACCAGCGGCTCGACCAGCGGCTCGACGAGCGGCTCGACCACGGGGGTTGCGTCCGGCTCGTGGACCAGCGAGCTGCCCAAGGAAGATCCTGCGCATGCGGTCGTCGTGCGGGCGTCCGAAGGCAAGCCGCCGAGATTTCCGCTGCTGTCGAAGGACGGCAACGTCGCGGCCGTCGAGATCGTGACCCCGATCGGACAGTCAGGCGGCAGCACCTATTCGATCGCCTTCGTCCCGTTCGGCTCGGACGCGTGGTCCGGTAATTTTGAGGTCGTCACGCTGGTCGACGCGCGCTTGATCCATCTGCTGCTCGATTCGGAGTCGGAGCCGACGATCGATATCGACACGATCAAGAAGGCGGCCGCTGGCGTCACCGAGCGCATCGGGAAGGAATCCTTCACGTCGTTTCCCAGCAGCATCGATAAGCTTGCTGTGAGCAGGTATCTCCCTGCTCGCCCGTTCACGCTGCGGATCGAGGAAGAGAAGACCAAGGCGATCACGATCTTCCTCGAGCAGGAGGGCAGGGTCGTCGCGACCGACTCGATCCAGCCCGAGCCGCGCGGGCGCGTCGGCGATGTCGAGTGTGTCGCGGCGCCGATCGCGAAGCGCGCGTGGTTCGATTCCGAGCGCCAGCGACTGCTCCTTCAGATCGGTTGGCGAACGACTGCCGAGGCGTGCGAGGTCCCGGATGTGCGACATCGGCTCCTCGGTATTCGTTGAACGATCTCGGCAGCTTCCGTCTGTGAACGCAATGCCTCGAATCGCGCGTTGATAAGATTATGCTCGGTCGCCTCGCCGTCGTCGCCGGTCTCCTGATCGCTCCGTTCGCGTTCGCGACCGAGACGCCGCAGCGCCAGCAGATCAACGTCACCGGCAGCTACACCAGCAACTGGGAAGACGTCCGCCTCGTGCAGGACGGCGATCGCGTGCACGGCACGTACGTGTGCTGCGGTGGTGGAACGATCGAAGGACGCATCATCGAAGGCCGCACGCTGCGCTATGTGTGGCGGCAGCCGAGCGGCTGGGGCCTCGGTGTGTGGGCGATCGATGCGACGCATCTCGACGGCACGTGGGGCGCAGGTCAGAGCGAGGTCAGTGGTGGACGCTGGGACCTCGCGCGCAAGAAACCGAAGAGCCAACTCGCGAACTGAGATCCCGTCCGATATCCGGACAGCATCCGGGCACGACCATTGCCTCCATGTGGTGGTCATGCGTGCTCGATTCGATCGCGGAACGTTGGTGCTCGAGGCTGGATCCGGAATCTCCGGCGCTCGAGATCCGTCGCAGATTCCAGGTGCTGCGTGGGATGACGAGGGTCGCGCGTGGCGCGTTCCCGCGGAGCGTTACCACGAGCTTCGTGTCCAGATGGCGGACGAGCCTGTCCGTCCACCGGACATCTGGGAGGGCGCGCCGAAGGTGCAAGTGAGCTCGGCGTGGCAGCTGCCACCGTTACGCTGGTATCAGCAAGCCGCTCTCGCTCACTGGCGCATTGCCGGTCAGCGCGGCGTGATCGCGCTGCCCACGGGCTCGGGCAAGACGCTCGTCGCTCTGGCGGCGATCGCCGAGCTCGGCGTCCCGGCCTTGATCGTCGTGCCCACGTGCGTGCTCCTCGATCAATGGGCCGAGGCGTTGTCGCGGTGCTGGCAGGGCGAGGTCGGCCGGCTGGGTGATGGCGAATATCGCGTCGGGGCGATCACCGTCTCCACGTATTCGAGCGCCGTGATCTGGGCGCCACGGATCGGTGATCGGTTCGGGCTCGTGATCGTCGACGAGGCGCACCACGTCGGCGCATGGTGTCCGGGCGAGGTGCTCGAGATGCTGGTCGCGCCGGCCCGCATGGGGCTCACCGCCACGCCGCCACCACCGGGAGGGGAGCTCGGCGAGCGCGTCGGGCCGGTGATCTATTCGATCGGCGTCGATGCGCTGACAGGGGATGCCCTCGCCGAGTACGAGCTCGTCACCATACCGATCGCGCTCGCACCACCCGAGCGCGTGCACTACCGCACTCAGCGCGGAAGGTTCGCGCATGTCTACGCGAAGCACGCCCGCCGGCAGCGCGGCGAGATGTCGTGGCACCAGTTCGTGCGCACCGCCACGCGCACCACCGAGGGTCGCGAGGCGCTGGAAGCGTGGAAGGATTATCGGGCGCTGATCGCGTATCCCACGGGTAAGCAGGCGGCCTTGCGCGAGCTGCTCGCCAGGCATCGCGGCGAACGCACGCTGGTATTTACTGGCGATAACGCCACGGCGTATCGGATCGCGCGCGAGCTGCTCGTCGTCCCGATCACGCACGAGATCGGCCGCGTCGAGCGCACGCAGGTGCTCGAGCGGTTTCGGACGGGCGAGATCACCGTCTTGGTGTCGTCGCAGGTACTCGATGAAGGCTTCGATCTGCCCGATGCGGACATCGCGATCATCGTCGGCGGGTCGTCGAGCGCGCGCCGGCAGGTCCAGCGGATCGGTCGTGTCTTGCGCCCGCGTCCCGGCAAGCAGGCCCTGGTCTACGAGCTCGCCGTGGACGACACCACGGAGATCGAGTACGTGCGTCGCCGCCGCGCCGGCCTCGAGCGGCCGGTTCGGGCGGCAGGAGGTGTGCGATGAGCGCGGTGGCCACCGAGATCCGGCTGTTCGACCAGCGCGACGTGCCGTGGATCGGTTCGCTCCTCGATCTGATCGTGCACAGCCTCGGCCAGCCCTGGCGCGTACTTCTCGAACGTGTCGCGCACGCCGATCTCGAAGCGCATCCGTCGCGCGTGCAGACGGTGCTGCGCGCGGTCCGCCGGCTGACCGGCGGCAAGGCTGAGCGAACGCGCGTTGCGCGCGATCTTAGGGCGCTCGTGCTCGGGCATCCGGCGCTCGACCGCGACGCGCGGGATGCACGGCTCTCGATCGCCGCCACCACACTCGGCGTATCGCGCTCCGATGTCGAGTCGCTGTTGTGGGCGGATCTCGCGCTCGAGCGTCCGGTCGTGTTGCCGTCGGGGCGCCCGCCGGAAGCTGCGCTGATCGCCCACGCGAACCTCGATCGCATCCAGCGTGCGGTGCGGCGGGCGCGCTCGGTGCAGATCCGCGCGTGGGATCGCGCGAACGATCTGGTGCGTACCGTCGCGCGGTACGGCCTGATCTCGCATGTTTCGCGCGGTGCGCGCGGCGAGACCATCCTCGACGTCACCGGTCCGCTCGCGCTGTTTCACACCACCACGGTGTACGGCAGCGCGCTCGCGCAGCTCGTGCCGTTGCTCGCCGAGCAGCCGCACTTCGAGCTCGACGCGGTGTGCGAATTCGATGGCATCGAGCAGACGCTGCGGGTCGAGCCCCCGTTGCTGTTGCCGGCGGTGCGGCCGTCGCGGCGAGCGCCGAGCATCGCCGAGCGGCTCGCGCGCGATCTCCAGAAAGCGAAGTACGTCGTCGAGCGCGAGCCGTCACCGCTCGAGGCAGGCGACGAGCTGGTGTTCCCTGATCTCGCCATCGACATTGCGGTCGGCGACGCAGCGAGCGACATGGCTGCGGGCTCGCCCGGAGCGGGATTCGAGCGCTGGTGGATCGAGATCGTCGGCTTCTCGACGGCCGAGTACCTCACCTACAAGCTCGACCGCTATCAGGCCGCCGGGGTCGAGCGCATCGTGTTGCTGGTCGATGCCGACCGCACCACCGAGCTACTCGACCACCCACGCGTGCTCCCGTTCCGGCGCAGGGTTCCCCTCGATCTACTCGAGGGAGTGTGGCGATGACGTCGGGTGCACTGCGAGCGGCTACTTGCCGCCGGTACCGATCGCGAGCCGCGTCAGCCCGACGCGCTTCGCACGCTCCATCAGGTTGACCAACCGGCCGGTGACCACATCGCGGTCGGCCTTGAGGATCACCTGCGTGAGCTTGTCGCGCGTGAACGCGGTGCGGAACAGGTTGTCGAGCTGATCGTCGGTCATCTCTTTGCCACCGACGTAGACCTTGTCGTTGGGCGGGATCTCGAGGACGAGCGAGGGCTTGGTGACGTCGATCTCGGCCGACTGGCCCTCGGGAAGGTTGAGCTTGATGCCCGACTTGTCGGACTTGTCCTTGTCCTTCTTCTCCTTCTGCTCCTGGCGCTTCTCCTGGTTGCGCTCCGCCTGCACGGCGAGAGCGCTGACCATGAAGATCACCACCATCACGAGGAAGACGTCGGTGAGCGGAGTGATGTTGATCTCGGCGAAGATATCCCCGCCGCCTTCCTCATCATCCGAACCGCCGTTGACGTCAGGCTGCTTCCCGATCGCCATCGCCGTCTCCCTTCGTGGATTTGAGCTCGGACTTCTCGGACTTCTCGGACTTCGCCTCGGTCTTGTCGTCCGACTTCTTCGCCTTGCGGCCCGGCAACGAATCGCCCGGCAGGTCGAGGAGGAGCTCGAGGAATTCGTCGGTCAGGAGCTTGAGCTCCGTCGCGATGCGGTTGGCGCGCTGGCTGAAGTAGTTGAACAGGATGACCGCTTCGACGGCGACCAAGATGCCGGCGGCGGTGACGACGAGCGCGGAGGAGATCGGGCCGGCGATCTCGCCGAGCTTGACCGTCTCGTTCGGGTTGAGCTCGCCCATCGCGAGGATGATGCCGACGACCGTGCCGAACAGACCGATGAACGGGGAGGTGGCACCCACGGTACCGAGCATCCACAACCGGGACTTGAGCTCGGTGTTGACCCTCAGGCGTTCGCGGTGAACGGCGGTGGCTACGTGCTCGGGCTTCGCGCGTCCGAGCCGCTCGTAGCCGACCAGGAAGACATCCGCGATCGGAGATGGCGACCGCTCGCAGGCGGACCGCGCTTCATCCAGCGCGCCGCGACCGAGGCAGCGGGTCACGGTCTCGCCGAGCATTCGCGCACGGGTCACGAACTGCCATTGCGCGATGGCGCGTTCGATACCGACGGCGAGAGCGATCACCGAGAACACCGCGACGACCCACATCGCGCCGCCGCCATGGCTCATCAGCTCCCAAACAGACGAAGATTCCATGAGTGCCTGTTTCCTTAAATAGCATGACCACTAGGCAGACGGCCCGCCCAAGCTACGGGGCAAACGGAGCCCGATACCCACCACCGTCGAAATCCACGAACACAGGTGCGGTGAATGCGGTTGCGGGGATGCCTCTTCCTGTCAGCGCAGTTCGAATCAGGTCGAAGTCGCCCGAAAGAATTGCAGCCTGCGAATCATCATCGATCGTGTCGCCGGTGAGCAACGGGAAGACCGCTCGGTCACCACGCACCCGGAACACCAACCACGCATCGCCGCTGCGTGCGCCCACGCGCGTCGCGATATCCGCGGCGTCGAGCGTGACGGTCACCGTCGCTTCGAACCGCTTGTGATTGCCCGGGCCCCCGATCGTGACGAGCTGGACGGTCATCGACTCGGCCGTCAGTGAGGCAGTGGCGCACGGGTCCTTGACGTCGAGGGTCGCGATCGTTCGGCTGGTGAAGCACTTGAGCGGCGCGAGCGCGGTGATCGAATCCATGATCGGCTCCGGCGTCGTGTTCGCAAACACCTCGAGCGTGTCGAACTCGGCCCAGTCGGCAGACGTCAGCTTGACGGTCAGCGTGATCGGGCCGGTCGAGGGGATCACCCGGCCGAGCGCCGGCTGATTCGCGACGGTGACCTCGATCATCGGACCATTCGTGACCACGACATCGCGCGGCGTGTTGTTCGAGCCGGTCTGGGTGGCGAGCACGGCATCGACGGCAGCGCCGCTCGCGAGGGCGGCGCCGGAATCGTCGGGGACGCGGATCAACGTGCGCGGCATGCCGACCGCGGGCGAGGACTTGTGGGTGTCGCTGTTGCCTGCAGGCGTCACGTAGAGGCCCAGCGACAGCATGCTGAGCCAGTCGCGCATCACGAGGTCGAGCGACTCGTTCTCGCGCACGCCATCGTCGTTGGAGTCGACGATGTCGAAGCCGTTCCACACCTCGAGGCCGTTGAACGCATCGCTCCACAGCGACTCGCCGGGAAGTCGCAGATCCGCGTTCGGCAGGTCGGCATCGTCGAAGTCGCCGAAGATGGTGCCGGCGTCGTAGTCGTAGAGGACGTTGGCGCGCGAGAACGCCGCCTGGAACGCCGTGAAGCCGCTGCCGCGCGGGTGGTTGACCTGCACCATCTGCGCGCCGCGGTCGCGCATCGCATCGTAGATCTGGCCGGGTAGCATCGCGAACGGCTCCGTGCCGCGCGCCCAGTCGATCGCGCCGCGATTCGCGGAGTCGTTGTCGGGAACCAGCGGCCACGCATTGAAGTGGCCGTACGCGAACGGCGTGACCTCGATGCCCGACACCACGCGCACCTGCGATTGCAGCTGCAGCGATTCGACCACCGGTTGCAGATCCGCGACGTAGTCGTGATCGGTGGCTGCGAACATCTCGACGCCGGCCGACACCGCCGACCGCACGCGCAGATCGTTGCTGATCGGCGAGTCGGGCGAGCCGAGCTGGTGAACGTGCCAGTCGCTGGCGAGGTAGCCGGGCGACGGGTTGACGTGTGCGAGCCGCAGCTCGATCGCGACGTTCGCGTTCCCGGTCACCGGCGCCGACGCGATCGACCACTCGGTGCCGCGCGACGCATAGACGCGATACGTGCCACCGGCGGGAAGCAACAGCGGCTCGTCGACACCATCGCCGGTCTCCGTGGTGGTGCCGCGGATGGCGTGAACGTTTGCGACGATCCCGTCGAGACGATCGGCGGTCTCGAACAGGCGCTTGTCGGGGAATGCCGGATGATCGCCGACGACGAGCAACCGGCCCGGAATTGGCTGATCGGTGGCCTCGTCGAGGATCTGGAAGTCGACTTTGATCGGGGACGGCACGGTGAAGTCGAGAGAATCGGCGACCGGGCTTGCGGGAGAGCGCCCGACATTCTTGACCTCGGCCCTCAGCAACAGGTTGCCCGCGGTCGTGGGCACCTTGCCGCTGTACGTGCCATCGGCTCGGACATCCATGTAAGACAGGATCTTGTCGTCCGGCTGACCGTCGGCGTCCGTGTCCGTGTCGGCGTCGTCGAGCGTGCCGTTGGCGTTGCCATCGAGGAACACACCGACGCGCGCGCCGACGGCCGGGCCGCCCGCCGAGAGGTCGACCGTGCCCGACACCGTACGCAGCGTCTCACCGATGCCGGTGCGGAACACCGCGTCGACGTCCGATGCATCGCGACCGATCGCGACGTCGTATTGCTGGCGATACCCGGTATCGGGCGCCATTCGCAGGAAGTATTTGTCCGAGTTCAGGATGTCGAGCAGCGAGTCGTTGCCGTCGAGCATGATCGAGACGCCGGCGATCAACGCCTGCGTATGCGCCACCGGCGTGTCGTGCCGCGGGATCACGCCGTACGCGGCGCCGGGCCCCTGATAGACGACGTAGTCGATCGGTTGCGGGTTGCCGAGCGTGGCGATCGCGGAGATGTCCGCGCGCTCGAAGCCGCGCGCGTTGGTCCACGCCTCGGTCTCGCCGCCGGTATCGGCGAGCGTGCCGAGGGGGCCGGCGATCGTATCGGGCCCGCCGTTGAACAGCGAGTGATGGACCTCGACGACATTCGAGCCCGGCGCGAGCACGTACGTGGTGGCGCAGTCGACGCCGTCGTCGATATCGGGATCGACGTCGACATCGACCGGGAACACGCCGATGCCCTTGATGTTGATGAAGTCGTTGTTGCCGCTCTTACCGATCGCGCGCAGCACGGCGACGCCACCTTGCGAGCCGTCGCGGACGATGTCGACGCGCGTCGGCTCGCACGTGCGGCCGAGCAGGTAGATCAAGCTGAGCTCGCCGAAGTGATCTTCGAAGGCCTGCACGCCGCCTTCGAGCGCTGCTGCATCGACGAGGTTGCCGCCCTGCGGCACGACGCCGATCACGCGGGTCGGCGCCTGGACGATCACGCTGACCTTGTCGTTCTTGAGGAAGAAGTCGCCGACCAGGCCGCTGGTCGCCGGGCCCGCGAGCAGCTGACCGGCATCGGTGACCTCGCCGGCGAACGCCACTTGAGCTTCCCCGGTGGGTGGCGGGAGATCTGGGAAGTAGTCGGTGAGACCGCTGCTCTCGCCGCCGCAGGCGACGCAGATCGGAAGCAGGCCCGTGACAAAGCGAAGGCAAACCCGGCTCATGGCCCGATGGTAAGCGAAGCCAGACCGTCACGCTGGGCCGTTTGTGTGCGGAACCTCTCGACTTGCCGACGGGGCTAGAACCTGGTCGAATGCGCAGCAAATGACCCGCATGGTGAACTGCGTCAAGCTCGGTGGCTCTCACGAGGGCCTTCCATACAAGCCGTTCAACGACGCGCTCGGCCAGCGCATCTACGAGAACATCTCCGCCGAGGCCTGGAAGCTGTGGATCGAGCACAGCAAGAAGATCGTCAACGAGTATCGCCTCGACCTGACGGTGAAGAAGTCGCACGACGTGCTCAAGGAGCAGTGCGATGAGTTTCTGTTCGGCACCGCCACCAACTCGACGCTCAAGCTCGACGATGTTCCCGAAGGTCACGCGGGCGGTCACAAGCACTGAACGAGCACTGACGTGGACGCGCTGGCGCGCGCACTCCCCAAACTTGCAGCGCGAATCCCGCGCGTCGCGCTCGGCGACTGGCCGACGCCGCTCACCGAGACCCGCCTCGATGGCGGCACCGTCTGGGTGAAGCACGAGGGTGCATCCAGCGCGCTCTACGGCGGCAACAAGGTCCGCACGCTCGAGGTCTGGTTCGGGCACGCGCGCGATCGAGGCGTGCAGCGGCTGTGGTCGATCGGCGCGTACGGTTCGAATCACGCGATCGCGACCATCCTGCATGCACCGCGCGCGGCCATCGAAGCGGGGGCGATCCTGTTTCCGCAGCCGAGCAGCGAGTGGGCGGTCGAGAACTGCGGCGCGATCCTGGCGAGCGGTTGCCCGGTGATCCGGTTGCGTAGCGTCGTCGAGGTGCCGTTGGCAGCGCTCGTCGTCGGGCGCCAGCCGGGCGCGCTGGTGATGCCGCCCGGCGGTGCGACGACGCTCGGTGCGTTCGGGGCGATGTCGGCCGCGTTCGAGCTCGCCGAACAGATCGCGTCGGGCATCGCACCGCCGCCGCGCCGGATCGTGCTCGCGATCGGCAGCACCTGCACGACGGCGGGCCTGCTCGCCGGCTTCGCGCTGGCACACGCGGCGGGCACCTGGCGATGGGCGCTGCCGATCATCCACGGTGTGCGAGTGACCCCGTGGCCGGTGACCTCGCGCCTGCGGATCGCCGAGTACGCGCTGCGAACGCTCGCACATGTCGAGCGCCTCGGTGGTCCGCGCGTGCCGATCACGCTCGGCGAGCTTCACACGCGGCTGCACGTCGACGGTCGAGAGCTCGGCCAGGGCTACGGTCGCGTCACCGATCGGGCGATGATCGCGATGCGCGCACTGGTCGGCCCGCGGCTCGATGGCGTGTACGCGGCGAAGGCCGCGGCTGCGCTGCTGCGCTTGCATCGCGCAGGGCAGGGACCGCTCGTGTTCTGGTCGAGCAAGTCGACGGCGCTGATGGGTGAAGCGCCGCTGGCCAGCGTGCGGGCAGCGCCGTTCGCGATCCGCAAGTGGCTGCGCGGTTCGTAAGTCGACGCGTTACTTCGTGCTCTCGGTCGCCGGAGCGGCGGGACGCTTGGTGCTGTCCCTGCGATCGGTAGCTTCGTCGGTGTTGCGCTTCTGGAGTGCGCGGGCGCGCTGCTGGCGATCGGCCTCTTTTTCGCGCTCCGCGTTGATGTACGTCATGCACTGCTTCAGCGAGCGATCGTTCTCGACGTGCTGCGTGTAATAAGCCGGTGCGCGGTTCGACAGCTGGACGGCGAGCGCCGTCGCATCCTTGCAGTTGTTCGTGCGCACGGCGTTGGCGACCTTGGTGTGCTGCTCGCGCGCCCACACGGTCTCGTCGGATTCGTTCTTGTCGCGAAGCTGGTCTTCGCCACCGGTGACACCCGCGCCGCGCGGCACGGTCGCCTGACCGGGTGCACGGGAAGGAGGAGCCGGCGCCGGCGTGGCGACGGCGGGATCGTTGCGAGGCGCAGGAGCAGTGGGTGACGGACGTGCACCACCGACGGCGGCACCGCCCTTGCGATTCGCGTTGGAATCTTCGGCGTAGCCGTCGAGATCCATCGGCTTGGGGGGCGAGCTCTCGACGCCGAAATACGTGCGGTTCGCGGGAGGCTTCACCGCAACGGCAGGCTTCGCGCGCTCCTTCTCGGCAGCTTCCTTGCGATCGTCTGCCGAGTCCTTGCCGGTCGAGCCGGTCGTAGGTGACGGCTCGGCGAGCGTGGCACCGAAAGACGACCCGGCCTGGAGCTCGAGCTGCTTCGCTTCGAGCACGGCGTTGGCTCCCTCGTTTTCTGTCTGCGCGGCGGCGGCCGGGGCTGCTTCGCCCGAGCGATCGGCCGTGCTCGTCGTTTGCTCGGCAAACCTCGAGCGGTCACCGCGCATGTACATCGTGCCGGCGACACCGACGACAACGACCATCATCGCGGCGGCGGCCCATGCGGGATGGCGCGCGAACGTGGCAACGAACCGCGCGAACCAGCTCTCGCGAGGGGTTTCCTCCGCGGTGGCGACTTTGACGGGCGCGAGGCGTGTGGCTTCCTGAAGGAGGAGCGCCGAGACCGCCTGCGGGGGCTCGAGCTGGACGGTCAGGAACCGGCTCTCGCGCACCGCATCACGAGCGAACGTCAGGCCCACCAGCGCGGACTTGTCCGCTGGGTGCGACTCGAGATGGGTCTGGAGTCGGGCCTCTTCAGCGGGCGTGAGCTCGCCGTAGAGGGCGCCGATCAGCAGCGCATCGATGTCCTGACGTTCGAGCATGGTGCCTGGGTCCTTATACTACCGTTGTATTCGACGAGCGACGAACGCGGCGAGCCCAGACAGTTCGAGCACTTGGCACTGTTTCCAGTGCGGACTCGATTGGCTTCGGTGGGCTTCGGTTGTCGTACGAAATACAGACGCAGGACCAAGGGCGACGATCTAACGTGGTGTAGCGCAGATGAAGCAGCGGGTGTCGCGCCCGCAAGTTGTCGGAATGCTTCAGTCGTTGTTCGGCTGGCAGGACCACTTGATCGAGTCGATGCTCCAGCCGTCGTCGCCGCAGAGATCTGCCGAGGCCTCCTTCGAGGAGACTCCGCCACTCTCCAGCGAGAACTTCGCAGAGGAGGGGTGCACTGCGCGGCGCTTCTTCGAGTCAGGCGCACAGACCACCCGCCAGCTCATCGAGCACTCGACCGGCACGGTGCACAGGTTCTTGACCGTGAACTCCACGCGGTCGTCGTCCTTGTCCTTCTGATCGAAGTACGTGCAGTCGGCGATCGACTTGGTGCGATCGGCGAGCGCCGCAGGAACGAACACGCTGAGGGCGAGACCACAGATCAAGAAGTGAGACGCGCGCATGGGACAGACCTCCGGTAGACGGTGCCCGGACAGAGCACGCGGCGGACACGGCTCGCGCTCACGCGCTGCGTGTGGTCGCCAGCGCCGCTCAGCAGCGGCACCGTCGAGTTCAGGCCAATAGACAGCGGCCATCGGGGTTGGTTTCGGATTTCTTCTGCCTCGGGCAAAGTCCGCCAATGCCCAGTCCTCTCGACGTGTTCCGTGGAGACGTCCTCGCCGGCCATGTAGCGCTCGTCACCGGGGGCGGCAGCGGCATCTGTCGCGGCATCGCGGCCGCCTATGCGCGGCTGGGGGCCGACGTGTGCATCGTCAGCCGCAAGCAAGATGTGCTGGACGCAGCCGCCGCGGAGATCCGGGCAGCGACCGGGCGCAAGGTGATCGGAGTCGCCGCGGACGTCCGCAAGCCGGACGAAGTCGCGCGCGCGATCGCGACCACCATCGAGCAGCTCGGCAAGCTCGACACCGTCGTCAACGGCGCGGCCGGCAACTTTCTCGCGCCCGCGGCGGGACTGTCGCCCAATGGGTTTCGCACCGTGATCGACATCGATCTCAACGGCACGTTCAACGTGGCTCGCGCCGCGTTCGAGGCCCTCCAGAAGGCTGGCGACTCGCTCGTGCTCAACATCAGCGCGACGCTCCACTATCACGGCACGCCGCTGCAAATTCACGCGTCGGCGGCGAAGGCCGGCGTCGATGCGATCACGAAGAACCTCGCCGTCGAGTGGGGCACGTTCGGCATTCGTGTGTGCGGCATCGCGCCCGGCCCGATCGCCGAGACCGAGGGCATGAAGCGGCTCGCGCCAGGTGAGATCGACAAGAAGATGATGGCGGGCATCCCGGCGCGCCGGTTCGGCACGATCGACGAGATCGCCGCCGCCGCGGTGTTCTTGCGTTCGCCGGCCGCGGCCTACGTCACCGGTCACGTGCTGGTGGTCGATGGCGGCCATTGCGTCGCCACGCCAGCGCTCGGGATGTCGTTTGGATGACAGCCACGCGCGCTCCAAAACTGCGTCGGCGACGACCGACGGGACCTGAGAGCGCGCGAGCGAAGATCGCGGCCGAGCCGACCACGCGATCGAAGCTCGAAGAGATCGCTGCCGAGCTCCGCGAGCCCTCCGTCGCTCGCTCGATGTCGCTCGGAGACGTCGCGACGCAACTCGAGAAGCCCAGACAGCGTGGCCACGCGCTGTCGCTCGACGAGGTCGCTACGCAGCTCCGGTCAGCCACGCCTGCCCAGCCCGCGCGGTCCAGCGAGAGCGCCCTCGACTTCGTCCAGCCGGCGCGGCCGATCGCGATGGAGTTGATCGCCGGACGCGGCCACTACGAGCGCGTGATCGCGGCGGTCACGCAGGCACACACCAGCGTGTGGATCGCGACCGCGAATACCAAGGAGCTGATGGTCAGCGCGGACCTCGGC
>JACCYD010001425.1 GCA_013696695.1 Deltaproteobacteria bacterium
GTGCTCAGCCAAGGACCATGCGGTTGACCCACTTGGTCGGGTCACCGATGCGCGGCTTGTCGCCGCCACGCACGAGGTAGCGCACACTCGCTGCGAGCCCGTCGAGCGAAAGCGGCCACATGCCGAACACGCTCGCGATCACTTCGATCGTGGTGCCCGGCCAGAATCGATCTGGCTCGGGGTTGAGCCACGCCGCGCTGCGGAAGTGCGCGGACAACCGCCGCAGCCACTCGATCCCCGAGGCGCGCTGCTGCGAGTACAGGTACATCGAGCCGCCGGGATCGAGCAGCTCCGCCGGATGCATCAGCGCGTCGCCGACGACCACCAGCTTCTCGTCGCGATCGCTGTTCGCCAGCAGATCTGCGGTGGTCACCGGCTTTCTGAACTCCGCGTCCTCGTAGACCGAGTTGTAGACGCAGTTGTGAAAGTAGTAACTGCGGAACTTCGCGAACCGGCCGGAGCGCGACGCTGCGGTGAACAACCGCGACATCAGCTCGCTGTGCGGATCCATCGAGCCACCGACGTCCATCAGCAGGATCACCTTGACGCGGTTGCGGCGCGGCGGCCGGAACACGATGTCGATGTCGCCCGCGTTCCTGCAGGTCTTGTCGATCGTCTCGTCGAGATCGAGCTCCTCCTGCGCGCCTTCACGGCCGAGCCTGCGCAGGCCGCGGAGCGCGACGTCGATCTGGCGCACGTCGAGCACGACGTCGCGGCGGTACTCGCGGAAGTTGCGCTCGCCGGCGACAGCCATCGCACTGCGCGCGCCGCCGCTACCGACGCGCATGCCCGTGGGGTTGCGCCCGTGGTTGCCGAACGGCGAGGTGCCGCCAGTACCGATCCAGCGATTGCCACCGTCGTGGCGTTCCTTCTGCTCGCGCAGGCGCTGCTCGAACATCTCGCGCAGCTTCTCCATGTCGAGCTCTTTGATCGCCGCGAGCTGCTCGGGCGTCAGTCCCTCGAGGTTCTTGGGATCGGAGAGCCAGTCGGCGATCGAGCTCGTCAGCTGCAGTGCGTCGGTGTGGACGTCCTTGAAGTACGCGAGGAACGCCTCGTCGTACGCGTCGTACAGCGCGACGTCCTTGACGCACAGCGTGCGGCACAGGTGATAGAAGCCATCGAGCGAGGACTCGTGGAGGCCCTTCGCCATGCCCTCCATCAGCGCCATCCACTCGTGGGTGGACACCGGCAGCTTGCGCGCACGCAGCTCGAACAGGAAGTCGATCAGCACCGCCTCAGGCCTTCGCGCGCTTTCCGACCAGCTCGATGTCGGCCTCGGTCTTGAGCAGCGTGCCGAGGAACGGGATGCCGTGGCCGATCTTCGCGAGATCGACGCCGGCCTTCTTGAGCGCGCAGATCCAATCGATCAGCTCCGACGTCGATGGCTTCTTGCGGAGCTTCGGCGTCGACCGCAGCCCGAAGAACACCTCGAGCGTGTTGTCGAGCACGCGATCGGTGATGTCGGGATGGTGCACGCGCACGATCTCGGCCATCAGCTCGCGCGACGGGAACTGGATGTAGTGGAACACGCAGCGACGCAGGAACGCGTCCGGTAATTCCTTCTCGTTGTTCGACGTGATGATGACGACCGGCCGCTCCTTCGCGGTGACCTCGCGCCCGGTCTCGTCGATCCGGAACCGCATCGAGTCGAGCTCTGTCAGCAGATCGTTGGGGAACTCGATGTCGGCCTTGTCGATCTCGTCGATCAGCAAGACGACGCGCGACGGTGCATCGAGCGCCTGGCCGAGCGGGCCGAGCTTGATGTACTGCGCGATGTCGCGAACGTCTCTCGACGGGCGGCCAGTCGACTCCGGGCCGTCGACCGCGGCGAACCGCGAGTCCTGAAGGCGCGCGACCGTGTCGTAGATGTAGAGGCCGTCCCTGGCCTTCGTCGTCGACTTGACGTGCCACCGGATCAGCGGCATGCCGAGCGCCGTCGCGAGGTTCTCGGCGAGCAGCGTCTTGCCGGTGCCGGGCTCACCGCGTACGAGCAGTGGGCGCTCCAGCGCGACGGCGACGTTGACGGCGTGACGGAGCTCGTCGGAGGCGATGTAGCTGGCAGTGCCGCGAAATTGGTCGAAGACGTCCGGCATCGGGCTGACCTTAGCAGAAACGGTCAGCGTTGACGGTAAGTCGATTGATCGATCTGACGCTCGGGCTACTTCTTCTTACCGGTCACATACGCATCGGCGACGCCGTACAGCCACGCGCCACCGGCGATCAAACCCGCGGCCCAGCCGACGATCGGAATCGCGCCGATGAAGCCGGCACCGGCGACGGCATACACGACGAACACGCCGATCGCTTTATCGGTCTCGCCGTTCACGAGCTGGCCGACACCTGGAATCACCGCGCTGCACACCGCGGGAACCACACCGCTGCCG
>JACCYD010001435.1 GCA_013696695.1 Deltaproteobacteria bacterium
ACCGAGGTCACCGTCTTGCCGACCGATGCCGTCGCGGAGTGGCCCCACACGCGGACTGCGAGCGCTTGCTGCTTCGACGTGGGCAGCGCGGGCAACGGGTAATCGCCAACGCCGGTGACGACGTCGAGGGCGATGCACCCGCGCGCGCGAGCGGCGAGGGCCTCGGCGTGGAGCAACCGCGCCGACGCGCGCTTGGCCTGTGGATCGATGGCCATCGCGAGCACCACGGCGCGATCGCCGTCGTCGACGACGAGCGCCGCTGCGCAGGTTTCGCCTTGCGAATCGTCGAGCCGCGCGAGCCGCACGCGCCCTTGCTTGCCGAGAGCGAGGGCGACTTCTTCGAGCAGCCCCATCGCCTCGGGATCCGCCAGCGGCGAGGGCTCGTCGCGCTCGCTCCACTCGAGGCGCGACAGCCGGCGCAGCGCCGACATCCCCTTGCGAAGCGCGGCGAGGTCATCGCCGTAGGTGGTAATCACGCCGAGGCCGTCGGTGGCTTCCACCGGCGCGAGCGATAGCGCGATACACCTCGCACCGCCGGCGGTGGGCGACGACTCGACGGCGAAGCCCGCGGGGGCGAGACGCTGCACGAGGTTGGCGCGAAGCCGCGATGGATCCGCGAGCGGCTCGAGCTCGATCAGATCCCACGTCGCGGCTTCGTCGATCAGCTTGCGCGCGAACGCGTTGCCGGCGCGATCTTCCCAGCCTGGCCGCGCTAGGAGATCGAGCGACGGCGGGCGAGGGCCGGCATCGCCGATCATGCGCAGCTCGCGCGTGTCGAGCAGCGCGACCTTGACGGTGCGGCGATACAGCGGCGCGATGCAGACGATGTCGCCGGGCGCCACCAGGCTCATCGCGCCCGAGATCGCACCGGGCGCCACGATGTCTTCGGCAGTCGCGCGACCGACCATCACGTGAAGCTCGGCGTTGAGCGTCGCGTGGTACGCGCCCCACCACGGCAACAACCAGTCGGGGCCGCGAAACAGCGAGGCGGGGCCCATCGCGGCAAGCTCGCGCCACGCGGGTTCGATGGCGCGGAGCGCGTCGATCTCGCGCACCACAACGACATCGATCGGCATGCGCTTGCCGACGTTAGCACGTGCTGAAGCGCGTACGTTGCCATCGGCAACGCGAGGCGTTGTGGGTTGCGTCGGTTGGCCCGAAGTCCGGTCCATTCCTTGGGGTACTGCATACCGGGTGCCCGCGCTCGGTATGACGACGGGGCACTCTGACTCGTTAGGGGAAGTCGCAGGCCCTGAGGTCCCTGCGCGCGATGAACGGCACCGCCGTGGTCTGCCCGAGGGCCAGCTCGGCGTCACCCCGATAAACTCGGGTGGTCCGGACCGTGATATTCGGCTTCAGGCGTCCCACCCGGACCAGCTCGTTCTCGACGCGGACGTGAATCGGCACCGCCGTGCGACAGGTGATGTCGTTGCCAGAATCGCCGACCTCGTTGCCGAGCAGGCCACCGTAGATGTCGGCGTCTTCATGATCGCGCACCGCCGATCGGGCGACCCACGCGACCACCGCGTTGCGATCCTCGATCCGCACGCGCAGGTAGCCGTCGCGGCGTTCGAGCACGCGCGCGATCAGTCGCTCGTACGGCACGTCGTCGTTTGGAGCTGGCCGCTTCGGCGCTGTCCACGATCCGATCGGAAACGCACCCGGCTTGAGGAACAGCGGCGTCGTCGTGCCCTCGGGGAGCTCGATCTCGATCGCGTCGGCCGGCGGCGCCGGGCCGTCCGGTGCGCGCGCCGCGGTGAGCTGACCGCACGGCACATCGATCGAGGTCCAGCGCGGCAACAAGCCGGGGGGAAGGTCGACCTCGAGCCGAAGCGCGCCTTCGTAGGCGGCGCGGCCGATCGCGCGCGACACCTCCAGCCAGCCATCGCGCAGGGCGAGCTCCTTGGGGCGCAGCGGAAAGTCGGCGAGCGCGAGTGCGCCCTCGGCCTCGAGTTGCTCGGTCTCGACGACCGCGCGCGCTTCGCTGCCCGTCACCACGATCT
>JACCYD010001489.1 GCA_013696695.1 Deltaproteobacteria bacterium
GCGCTCGCGGCCTTCGTCCCCGGCGCCGCGGCATCGCCGGGTGCTCGCCGCGATGCGGATCAGCTCCGGGCGAAGTTGCCGGTGGCGTATCGCGCGCGCCTCCTCGAGCGCCTCGCCGCGCTTCCCAGCATCCCCGACGCCGACGCGTACCTCGCGGCATGTCGCCGCGCCGCCGATCGCGCGGGCTTGCTCGCGTGCGGAGACCTCACCGTCGCCGTCGACTGCGCGGGAGGCCTGGAGGCCGCCTCACACCTCGTGCGATTCGCCGCGACCCGCGAGTACCTGACCATCCGCCGCGCGCTTCGCTTTCGCGACCACGAGGATCGCACGGCACCGTTCGCGCGATCGCGAGTCACGTGAGGCGCAGCAGCGGATGCGAGAGCTCGCCGAACCCCGAGAGCGCATGGCGCGGAACGTCGATCGCCTTGAGTGCCGGTGCGCGTCGCGCGAGCTCGTCGAGATACAGCGCGAAGGCTCGTGGTTCGAACGCGGAGACCGGTGCGAGCTCGAGACTCTCGAGCTGGGGCGCGCGAACGAACGACACGCTGTCGAGCTCGGAGAGCCGCGCCCGGCGGACGTTCGGAAGCTCGTAGATCGAGAACACGCGATGCCCGGTGACGTCGAGCGACCTCAAGTTCGGCATCATGTCGATCAAGTCTTCCGCGGTGTCCTCGGCGACGGCGGAGGTCTGCCGGCTGGGCGATGCGTGGACGGTGAGCTCGTCGAGCCAGATCAGAGGACGGATCGACAACGTCGAGAGACTGTCGCTCACCATCGCGGCATCCCCTCGGACGACCAGCTTTCGCAGATAGCGGCCGTTGCGGCTATTGAAGATCTTGCGAACGTCGCTCGCGGACTCGATCGAGGCTTCGAGGAAGCCGAGGCGAACGGTCGCGCGCTCGCCGATGCCCCGCGTCGAGCGCAGCTCGGCGATCGACGACGAGCGGATATCTCCGAAGCATGTCTCGAGCAGCGCGGCGTACCGGGCGGCGAGCTCGTCCGAGGGCCGTACGCGCATGGTCAGCTCGAGCGTGATCAGCTCGCCGCGCGGATCCCCCAACGCGAGCAAGCGATCGGCGTAGACCGTCGCGTGATCATCGGACCAGCTCTCGCGCAACGCATCGGCGAGCTCGTCGAGCTGCGGGTCCTTGGTGCGCTGCGGCCATTCGTCGACGAGATCGTTCGGCAGCCAGCCGGTCAGGTTGATGCCGTAGTTGCAGCCGGCGGGACACGCGTCGATGGCGCAGCCGGACCATCGGCCGCCGTGGATCGGGCACGGTCGCGTGCGCAGATCTTCGCCGCCGTAGACCATGCGGCCCATCAAGCACGACTTGCCGACGTCGGGAACGAGGTAGCGATGCTCCCGTAGCCAGCCCAGCGCGTCCTGGCACAGCGTCTCGATCTCGACGTCGCCACGGTGGCGGGTGCGCAAGTACGCCGCGACCTGCGCGATGCTGCGCTTGACCTCGACGCTTTGATCGGAGACTCGCGCCCAGGCTTCGAACGCGACGACGTAGCGCTCGAGCTCGATCGTCGCCATCAGTCTCGCGGCCGTCCGATGTAGACCTCGACCAGCTTGCCACTCGCGAACGTGCAGGCGATCCGGCGATTCCGTGCGGGCGACCAGTAATCGTGGTCCTCGTACGTCTTTGCCGGCTTGCCGAGCTTCTTCGTGACGGCCGCACGCGATTCGCCGAGCACGAGGCCGAGCGGCAGCGGACCGGGATAGCCCGCGAACTCGACGTCACCGCTCCCGCGGATGTACGACTTCTGCTTCGCGGCGAAGAAGTAGATCGCGTCGACCCCGAGCTCCTTCTTGCCATCGATCTGGAACTTGGTGCCCATGTACGCGATCCCGAGCGCGGGGTTCGCTTGCTGCTCGATTTTCTTCCCGATCGGGATGCCGGCGCGCGCCAGCACCGCCTCGACGTGCGGATCCTTGAGCGAACGATCGATCAGCCCGACCAGCTCGTCAGCGAGCCCGGGATCGACGGTCTCGGGGGGGACCCGCTTTGACATCCCGCCGAGGGTACTCCACGGTGGCCACTCGACTAGCCGGCGGTCACACCGACTGCGCAGCTTCGCGGACTTGCACTTGGTGCCACATTTGCTGTTCACACGCGCATGCGCACGTTCCTGGTCGCTACGCTAGCCATCACCGCCTGTGCCGTCGATCCCGGCGACGACGCTGGCGACTGCCTGACGGGCAAGTGCGACACCACCGCGCTGTTTCGCGATGTCACCGCCGGGACGATCGGTACCACCGCGGAGTGGACGAACAAGGTCGATCTCG
>JACCYD010001508.1 GCA_013696695.1 Deltaproteobacteria bacterium
CGGCAGCGCTTCCCATGCCGCGACGAAGGCCGCGATGCCCTGATCGCGCAGCATGCGGGCCCACACCGCATCGGCAGCGCGGCGCGCCGGGCGCTCGACATCGGGGATCCCGGGGTTGACGCCGATCAGGATCGCGCGCGGGATCCGGCCGCTCGCGAGGAGCCCGAGGGCGACGCGTGCACCGAACGAATAGCCAATCGCGATCTCGGCGTCGTCGGTCGGGACCGCGTCGAGGTTGTCCTGCCAGCTCGCCCCCATCGGACCGCCGTGCCCGGGCAACGTCACCGCGGTCGGCTCGAGCGCGCCGAGGCCGGCCGCGATCACCTCGTCCCAGGAAGCCGGGGCTCCGGCGAAGCCGTGAAGCAGCAGGGCGCGCACGACCCGATGATAGAGTTCTGGAGTGAAGCTCGTCACCTCGCTGGCGGTGTTGTGCGCGTGTTCGGGATCTCCGACCACCAGACCTACCAACCCGACCGGGCCGCAGACCCCGAAGGTCGGCGGGCTGATCTGGCAGACCCAGGCCGAGCCCTGGCACCTCCCGCACGGCAATACCGCGGTCGCCGCGTTCGAGGAGGTCGCGGTGTTCGGCGGCCAGCACGGCTGGCTGTTTCAGATCGACCTCGAGACGGGCAAGCCGATCCGCGAGCGCCGGCTCGACATGGGGACGATCACGAGCGTCGCGCACCTCGGGAACAACAAGTGGATCGTCGCCGGGCTGTCGTCGGGAGAGGTCGACAGCACGACGGTCGCGCACGTGGTCGATGGCGCGACGCTCGCGAGCACCGAGATCAAGCTCAACACGCGGATGAAGCCGGCGTCGTTCGCACTCCCGAACGTCGTCGTGTTGTCCGACGGTGGCGTCGCGATCACCGGTCGTGGACTACCGCTCGCGATCTACGACCCGGCCACCTGGACCGTGAGGACGACGCTCGATCCCCAACTCGGATGGGGTCGCGCTGCAGGGCGAGGCGAGATCCTGCTCGTCGAGCGGGGCGGCGTGATCAAGCGCTGGAACACGTCGACCAATGGCCAGCGCGATCTACTGCGCGGCTACTTCACGCACGCCGCATCGGCCTCCGGCGTCGATATCGTTCGCGTCGCGCGCAGCGGCGTGTGGATGGCCGAGCTGTATCCCGAGGGTGGCGCGGCGGTCCCGCTCAAGGAGCACATCGACGCGTTCGTCGTCGATCCGACCGGCGCGCAGCTGATCACCGCCGCACGCAGCGAGCTGCGCATTCACGCGCTGCCCAGCGGCGAGATCAAGAAGCGGATTCCTCTCGACGACAAGAAGCTGCCACTCACCGCGATGTACATGTTCGGAAAGCGTGTCGCCGTGATCGCGGGCGGAGTGCTCCGGATGATCGATCTCGACACCGGCGTGGTCACCCCGAAGAGCGGCGCACCCTCCCAGGCAATGTGGCTCGCGGTCGGCAACGACGGTGCGATCCTCGCCGCGAACGAACATGCGTGGACCATGGTCGGCGGCAACCAGGTCGCCACCGAGCAGATCGAGGACACCACCTCGATGGACAAGGTCCGCCCGGACGATCCGAAGCGCTACGTGCTCACGAGGGTCGCCGGCGCCGTCACCACGGTCTGGCTTCGCACGTTCGGCGACAAGACGCCGAAGACGTGGACGCTCCAGCAAGCTCACAGCGACACCTGGCTCACGACCGACGGGAATCTCGTGTTCGAGCTCGCGGCCGAAGGCGCCCACGAGATCGTCCGCACCAAGGGCGCGGGGACGGAGCTGTTGTTCCGGTTCAACGCCGATTCTGAAGTGTTCGATGTCGATCCTGCGGCCGACGTGATGCTCTCCGTCGACGGGCGCGTCGCCGTGGCTAGCCTCGACGGAACGCTCCGCTCGACGCTGCGCGTCCCGCACTGCGAGGGCACGCTCGACTTCGGCATCATGGAGCGCGGCGGCACACGCGCCGCGCTTCACGACACCAGGCAGCTCGCGCTGTGGGATCGCAGCGCCGGCAAGCTGCTCGCGAGCGTCAAGATCGACACGCCGGAGGACGTGGTGTTCATTCCGAAGCGCAGCGAGCTCGTCCTGGTGTTCCACGATCGCGTCGTGTTGTGGACGCCCACCAAGGGCACCCGCACGCTGAAGGCGCCCAGCGTCCTCGAGCCCGCGGTGTCTGCCGACGGCAAGAAGCTGGCGCTGTCGTTTCACGACGGGCGGATCGCGCTGTACGACATCGACGGGCTGAACGCCGCGACGCCGCTCGGCGCGGACCTCCCCGCGGGCGATCCGATTCCCGAGACCTGCGGCGAGACCGATCCGCTCGCGATTTCAGCGCCCGAGGGTGGCGAAGAGGGTGGCGAAGAGGGTGGGGTCGAGGGCGGCGAGTGGGAATAGTCAGCGAACGACTTCGATCCCGCGCGCGGCTAGCATCGGCACCGCACTCGCGCCGGCCGGCGATAGCATGGTGTTCGACAGTCCGAGCGTGCGCAGCTTCGGCAACGCGACCAGCGGCGCCGGATCGGTGATGTCGGTCGCCGACAGATCGAGCGTCACCAGCGAGCCGCGGCGGATCAGGGTGCCGAGCTCGGGGTCGCGGATCTCGAGGCCGAACAGCGACAGCGTGCGCAGCTGTGGCCAGGCATCGAGGTTCGCGATCGCCTTGGACAACCGGGTGTCTCCGACGGTGAGCTCGTCGAGGTGGCGAAACGAGCGCAGCGTCGGCAGCGCCGCATCCGACACGCTGGTGCCGGCGAGGTGCAACACGCGCAGCTCGCGCACCGCTGCGAGCGCCGCGATGGTGTCGTCGTCGGCGCGCGTGCCGTCGAGGTAGAGTCGATCGAGCTGGGTCAGGCCACCCAGCACGATCAGCGTGCGGCCGGCGGCGCCTGCCTTCGACAGCACGAGCGTGTGCAGCGCACTCAGCTTGCCGATCCGCCCGAGCGTGGCATCGCCGACGCCGAGTTCACCGACGCCGAGCGCCTCGAGCTTCGGCGTGTGATCGAGGATCGCGAGGCCGACATCGGTGACCTTGGTCTTCGAGACGAACAGCTCGACCAGCGCAGGGCCCGGCTTCACCATCGCCTTGTCGGTGATCGGCGTGCCATCGAGCCGCACCGATCGCATCGCCGGCATCGCGAGCAGCGCGGCGGCGCTCGCATCGTCGACGGGGAGGTTTGCGAGATCGATCTCCTCGAGCTTCACCAGCTTCGCGATCGCGGGAATCGCGGTGACGACCTGGGTGCTCGCGAGCTTGAGCTCGCGCAGGTGCGGCTTGCCGGCGAGCGCGAGCACGAGCTTGTCGTGGATCGCGGCGCCCGACAGCCCGACTTCGATCAGATGCGGCGCACGAGCAAGCCACTCGACGTCGGCATCGGTGGGCCTGTAGTTGCTCGCCAGCGTCGACGCGTCGAACCGCCGAAGCCCGGGGGCAAACACCGCCAGCTTCGCGATCTCCTTGCCAACGTGCGTGTGATCGATGAACAGCTCGGTCAGCGCGAGTCGCTGCGTGATCGCCGCGATCGTCTTTGCCGCGATCTTGGTACCGCCGACGTCGAGGATCGAGAGCTTCGCAAACCGGGCGAGCGACGGACCTGCCGCGTCGGTGATCCGCGTGCCCGCGAGGTCGAGTGCCTGGAGGTCGCGCAACGTGCCGAGAGCGGCGAGCCCCTTGTCGGTGATCGCGGTGTCCTCGAGGTCGAGCACTTCGAGCGCCGCGTGACGCGCGATGGCGTCGACCGCCTTGTCGTCCACCTGGGTGCGGGCGAGATACAGCCGGCGCAAGCCGCGGAGATCGAACGCGAGGTCGCGCGACGTGATCGGGAGATCGTCGAGCAGCAGCGCCGAGAGGTCCGGCAGCTCGACGAGCTCCGCCAGGTTCGTCGTCGGTTGACCGCGCAGCGACAGCCCGGGCGTCTTCTCCTCGCGCAGTGCGCCGACCAGCTTGGTGAACCCGGCCGGATCGAGCGCGCGAGTCGGCTCGACGAACCACCGCGCGGGATACGTGGCCGGCGGTGCATCCGGCAGCTGACCGATCTGGGCGAGGCCTTCGTCGGTCCATGTCATCACGCGCATCGGCACCGGCCACTTCGACTCGGCGACGACGACCACTGGTGGCTTCGGCGCGGGCGCCAGCGGAACCGGCGGCTGCACGACGATGACCGGCCTGGTTGGTGGATGAGCGCAGGCCGCGATCATGAGGAGAACGAAGCGCATGGCCTTACGATGACAACGCATCGCGGCGCCGGTTGCCACCGTTCAGACCAGCGTGGTCTGCGGCGACACGACGAGGTTGATGAATTCTTCGCGGGTTGCGAGCTCGAGGAACACGCCACGCACACCGCTGGTGACCAGGCGAGCCTCGTGCGCACCGACGCCGCGCGCCGCCATGCACATGTGCAGGCCCTCGATGTAGACCGCCGAGCCTTGGCTCGCGAGCTGCTCGTGGAGGATGTCCGCGAGCTCGTGGGTGAGATCTTCCTGGAGCCGCGGCCCGCGCGACAGCATCTTGGCCAGCCGCGACAGCTTCGACAACCCGAGCACCTTCGACGTCGGAATGTACGCCATCGAGATCCGATAGATCACGGGCAGCAAATGGTGAGGGCACAACCCGAACGCGGTGTTGTGCTTCGAGATCACCATCTCGGTGTACTTCGCGGGAAACGTCTTCGCGAGCAGCGCGTTTATCTCGGTCTCGACCTGCCGCGAGTCGTGGATGAGCTCGTGGAAGCCTTTCGCCGCGCGCTTCGCGGTATCGGCGAAGTTCTCGTCGTCGACGTTGTAGCCGAGCTGGCCGATGCCTTGGAGGATCTTCGTGTACCCCTCGGTGAAGAGCGCGAGGGCTTTGGAGTCGAGTTCCATGGGTTGTCCTGGTACTTCCTGAGGATCGCGGTGGTCGCGGCCGCGACACCGAGCGTGCCCGCCTTCACGAGGGCGACGCGCGCGACGGCATCGTAGCCCGGAACTTCGGTGGCCACGAGGAGCCGCGTCGCCCGATCGAGCGTGCCGCACACGACCGTGACCCGCAGTCGGCGATGGGTCAGCACCTGATCGTGATGCGCGACCGCCTGGTCGTCGACGCGTGCACCGAGTTGCTCGGCCAGCTCGCGATCCGGCAGCTCCCACAGCCCGCCGAACAAGCCATCGGGCCGGCGCCGCGCGATCACGATCCCACCGGTCCGCTCGATCCACACCAGCGTTCGCTCGAGCACCGGAAGGTCCGCTTGCTTCTTCCGCGGCGCGATCACCGGCAGCTCGCCGGTGCGGCCGTCGCGCCTGGCGATGCAATGCACGGCGAGCGGACATCCGAGACAGCGCGGCGACGTCGGCGAGCACAGCGTCGCTCCGAGCTCCATCAGGCCCTGGTTGAGATCTCCCGGTGCGGCGGCCTCCGGCAGCGCGGTCATCAGCTCTCCGGCGGTCTTCCACAACGCCTTGGTGCCGGCGCTTCCTTTGATGTCGTGCTCGATCGCGAACACGCGAGCGAGCACGCGCGCGACGTTGCCGTCGACGAGAGGTGTGCGCTCACCGGCCGCGATCGAGGCGATCGCACCGGCCGTGTACGGGCCGATGCCCTTGACCTCGCGCAGCTCCGCCGCTCGCCGGGGCAGCTTGCCGGCGAAGCGCGTGTCGATCTCCTTCGCGCCGGTCCAC
>JACCYD010001518.1 GCA_013696695.1 Deltaproteobacteria bacterium
CGAGATCCTCGACACCATCGCGAAGACGCTGCAGGCCGCGCACGATGCCGGCGTGATCCATCGAGATCTCAAGCCCGACAACGTGTTCCTCGTCGACGTTCCCGGCGAACGTTCGCGCGCGAAGCTGCTCGACTTCGGCCTCGCGAAGCTGACCGGGGAGATGCGGCCCGATCGCACGCGCGCGGGCAGCATGCTCGGCACGCCGCAGTACCTCGCGCCGGAGCAGGCACGCGGCGAGGCTGATTACCGCGCCGATCTCTACGGGCTCGGCGTGATGCTGTTCGAGCTGGTGTCGGGAAGGCTGCCGTTCGAGGGAAAAAACACGGTCGACGTGGTGTCGATGCACCTGCTGGAAGCCCCGCCGCGCCTGTCGACCTGCGCGCAGGGAGTCACCCAGGAGCTCGATGACCTGGTCGATGCGATGCTCGCGAAAGAACCGGCTGATCGCCCGTCGCTGCTTCGCGTGCGCGCCACCGTCGACAAGCTCGCGACGCCGGCCTCGAGCAAGGTGCTCGCCACCGGCATCCGTACGGAGCGGGCGCGCGGCAGCAATCTGGGGATCAAGCTCGCGATCGCCGGCCTGCTCGGCGCGCTGGCGATGGTGATCACGTTCCTCGTCGTGCGTGGGGGCTCCGACGAGTCACCGAAACACGACCGCCGGGTCGAGTCTCCGCCTGCCAGCCGCGAGGCCAAGCGAGACGCGCGTCGCGAGGCGAAGCGAGATGAGGTCGAGGTTCTGCCGGTCGCGCCGGTCGCTCCGCTGGAGGCCAAGGGGACGCTGGTGATCGAATGGAAAGGCAGCAAGGCCGCACGGTTCAGCATCGATGGCCACGCGGTGTCTGCCAACGAGCCGCTCGCGATGGCTCCCGGCACGCACAAGGTGGCCGTGTTCCTCAATGGAGCAACCTCGACCCAGAAGGTACAGATCCACGCGGGCGACACCACGAGGGTTCCCATCAAGCCCCCAACTCGGGCACCATCGAGGGACGACTCGCTGAACCCGCTGAACAATGCCCCACGTTAGAGCCTTCGTTCGCGCCGTCTTCACGCTGCTGCTGGTGAGCTCGTTCGCCCACGCCGATGACAAGGCCGACAAGGCCGAGGCGGCGAAGCATTACCAGCTCGGCAAGCGGCACTACAACCTCAACGAGTGGGACGAGGCGATCGCCGAGTTCAAGACAGCCTACAAGCTGTCGCCCGATCCGGTGAACCTCTACAACATCGCGCAGGCGTACCGCCTCAAGAAGAACTGCACGACCGCGGCGCAGTTCTACGCGAACTATCAGCGCGAGGAGAAGATCAAGCGGCTTCGGGATTCGGTGACCAAGGTCCGCAAGGACATGGAGAAGTGCGCGGAGACCGAGAAGCCCGAGAAGTCGGACGAGCCGTTACCGATCCCGCCGCTGGATCCGGTGGTGCCAACCACCAACGCGCCACCGGTGAGACCGGCGCCGATCAACCCAGGATCGCCGCCGGTGGCGACGACGGGCGAGAACGCCCTGCGCACCTCCGAGCCGGCGAACCTCGACCCCAACCGGAACCGCCGGATCCTGTCGTACGTCTTGATCGGCGTCGGTTCGCTGAGCCTGCTGACCGGCGTGAGCCTCTCGTTCAAGGCGGCTGATTTCGATGGTCAGCTCGATGACTGCAGGACGTTCGACGACTGCGGGGTGATCGAGGAGAGGAAGCTCCAGGAGGATGCGGATTCCGCGCGTCGCGGTGCCGGCGGTGCGTATGGCTTCGGTGGTGTGTGCGTGCTCGGCGGCGTGATCCTGTACATGGTCTCGCGCAAGCCGAAGGCGGATCGTCCGCACAACGTGACGGTGATGCCGTCGCGCGGCGGTGCGGCGATGAGCTGGACGTTCTAACCCTCAGCGCGACGCCGTGTCGCAGCACCGGCCGCCCGCAGGCGCGCATCGTAATCGCGTGGACACGTTGCTGCTCGGAGCGCGCGGGGGCCTCGGCCGGTTGATCGCGGTGCAGCTCGCGAACCGCGGTCACGCCGTGCGGACGGTGACGCGCGAGGTCGCTCGCGATCCCGACGCGTTGATCGCCGCCGCGCGTGGCGCCGGTGCGATCGTCAATTGCGCTGGAGCCAGTGTCGCGATGGGGCTCGGTCATGGCTGGCGCGGGTATCGTGCGGTCGACACGCCGATCGGGCTCGCCGCCGCGCACGCCGCGAAGGCGCTCGACATCCGCATGGTCTACGTCGGGGTCGCGCATCCACCGGAGCTCGCGCGATGCGCGTACGTCGATGCTCACGAGCGCGTGGTCGCCGCGATGCGCGATCTCGATGGCGTCGTCGTGCGCGCGACCGGGTTCTACTCGGCATATGCCGCGCTGCTGTCGATGGCCCGGCGGGGATTTCTGATCGATATCGGCAACGGCCGCACGCGGACGAATCCGATCGACGAGCGCGACCTCGCGGAGATCGTGGCGGAGCAAGTCAGGGGCGACGGTCCGCGCGAGATCTCCGTCGGTGGCCCCGACGTGCTGACGCGCGGCGAGATCTTCGAGCGCGTGGCACAGCTGGCGGGAAGGCGCGTTCGGATGGTGCGCTTGCCGGCGTGGCTCGCCGGGATCAACGCGGCGATGGTTCGTGTGGTCCATCCCAGGATGGGCCAGTTCGCCCGATTCGCCGTGCTGCTCGCGAAGCACGATGCGATCGCACCCGCGGTCGGCACGCGCCGGTTCGACGCGTACCTCGGCGAGCTATCACAACGGGCGGCGTGATCGGCGCGCCCGTGTAGCGCGCGAAGCAGCTTCGCGCGCAAAGTCTTCGAGATCGGCGAACGTGCCGGCGAACATGTTCAGGTCGACGGGCCCGGTGATTCCCGGCAGCTCTCCGCGATCGCTGTACTGCCAGAACGTCCATGCCTTCCACGGTGCGGGCACCGTCGGACATGCCGAGGTGTAGTGCGCGATCCACAGCGGCTGCGTCGTCAGATCGGCGTTGTCGACCTCGGTCTTCCAGAAGTCGGGACCGGTGTAGATGATCGGCTCGACGCCGAGTTTCTCGCGCACGCGCGCGACCCAGGTCTGGACGGCGCGCGCGATCTGTTTCGGCGATCGGCCACCGGTGGTCTCGACGTCGATCACCGGCGGCAGCTCGCCGGGGTCGCGCTTGATCTTGTCGATCAACAGATCGGCCTGCGCCTTCGCATTCTCGTCGGGCCGGAAGTACTGGTAGGCGCCGCGCATGATGCCGGTCGGCCGCGCCTTGCTCCAGTTAGTCTCGAACAGCGGGTCGACGAACGCGGTGCCGTCGGAGACGCGGATGAACGCGAACAGCACGCCCGCCTTGCGAACGCGTTTCCAGTCGATCGTGTTCTGGTAGTAGCTGACGTCGATCCCTGGGGTGGTCGGACGCTGGGGATCGCCACAGTCCGGGAGCGCGAGCTCCTCATCGCCGGCGCCCCCGCAGGTCAGGGCGTAAGTGATGACAACTGCGGCGCATCCCGCGATCGCGGCGAGGACGATCGGCCAGCGGCGTCGCGTGCGCATGACTGAGAGTTAACTCGCACGTTGGCCTCACAATTTCACCTTCTTGCGGCACAGTCGAGTGATGGCGCTCCGGCTCGGCGGCCTGGCCGACCTCGATCCGACTGCGGTTCCGCTCCCTCTCGGCACGGAGGTGACGACGCGCGTCGATCGCACGGTCGATGGGGAGCTGCGGCCGGGAGGCGCGAGTGGACGCGTCGCTGCGATCGATGGCGATCGGGTCGAGGTCGTGTTCCTCGATGATAAACGCGCGAGCTACCTGCGCGTCGAGGTGGTGCCGCGCAAGCTCGGCGTTCAGCGCTACGCCCAGCGCCGCGCCGCAGCCTGGGATCACCTGCGGCCGTGCGTCGTCATCGACACGCTGGTCGGATCCCGGGCGTGGGGGGTCGCGAACGAAGGATCCGATGAAGATCGCCGCGGCATGTTCGTGCTCCCGCTGGCGTGGACGACTGGCCTCGTCGATCCACCGCTCGATTTGATCTCGCTCGACGGTTCGCAGACCTACTGGGAGATCGGCAAGGCCGTGCGGCAAGCGCTGCGTGCCGATCCGAACACGCTCGAGATGTTGTTCGCGAATCCCGAGGCCATCGATCCGATGGGCGCCGAGCTGATCGCGATGCGCGGCACGTTCCTGTCGCAAGAGATCTACGGCAGCTTCGGGCGCTACGCGCTGTCGCAGCTCGATCG
>JACCYD010000028.1 GCA_013696695.1 Deltaproteobacteria bacterium
ACTGCTGGAGATCGGCCAGCATCTCGCTGCACCACTGGTACCGATCGTCGACGTCCTTCGCGAGCGCCTTGAGGATGACCTTCTCGACCGCCTCGGGGATGTTCGGATTGATCTCGCGCGGCGGACGGATGTCGACGTTGCGGACCTTCTCGAGCGTCGAGAAATCGGTCTCGCCCTGGAACAGGCGCTCGCCGGTCATACACTCGTAGAGCATCGTGCCGAGCGCGAAGATGTCCGAGCGGCGATCGAGCGGCAGCCCGCGAACTTGTTCGGGGGACATGTACCCGAACTTGCCCTTGAGCACGCCGGCCATCGTCCGCGAGTTGCGCGACGTCGCCTTCGCGATGCCGAAGTCGATGACCTTGACCTCGCCCTCGTACGACACGAGCACGTTCTGCGGCGAGCAATCGCGGTGGACGATCTCGAGCGGACGTCCGAGGGGATCCCGCTTGCGGTGCGCGTAATCGAGACCCTCGAGGACCTTGGCCATGCTGAAGCAGGCCATCTGCACCGGCATCGGCTGCTTGAGCTTGCGGAGCCGGTTCTGGATCTGGAGCAGATCCTTGCCGAAGATGTACTCCATCGCGATGAAGTGCGAGCCGTCGATGCGACCGAGCTCGAAGATCTGGCAGATGTTCGCGTGCGCGAGCTGACCGGCGATCTTCGCCTCGTCGATGAACATCTTGATGAAGTCGCGGTCCTCACCCATCGTCGGGAGGATTCGCTTGATCGCGATGATCTTCTCGAAGCCTTCAACGCCGTAGCTCTTGGCTTTGAAGACCTCTGCCATCCCCCCGACGCTGATCCGGTCGAGCAGGAGGTATTTCCCGAAGGGAACGGGTTGCCTCACCAGCTCGAATCGTACCGACGTCGCAATTCGATCTCAATGAAAGAAGGGGCCTATACGCCTCGGCCGCGACACCACACATGGGGATCGCGACCGGCTCGCGCAGGTGTCGCGCGGTGTACCGGCCATGGGCGGAAGGCCCCAACTCGGGCTGGCGATCTCAGAACGATCCGCCAATACCGACGACGGCACCGCTAGTTGTCGGGATCAGATACGGCCGACGCTCCGAACGTCGCCGATAGCCGGAGACACCGTCGTACACCCCATACAAGTAGGTCACGGTGAGGCCGACAGCGCTGACGATATTGATCACTTTGAGCTGCGAAGCGGCGCTCGAGCGGTCCTTGTTCTCGTCGCAGGTGACGCTGTTGCCGCCATCGCCGCTGGTTGATTTGCACCACGAGGTCAGCAACAAGAACGACGACACGTTGGCGAGCGCGAACACCCCGATCGCGCTGCCGATCACGATCGCCTTGGTGCGCTCGCCGTTCTGGATCTGACCGCCGGGCGGGATCAGGTTGAGCAGCCAGTACCGCTTCTGCTTCGGGCGGCGCGCGCGCAACTCGGCCGCGTGGCGAACCTGAACGTCTTGAAAGAACGTGACCGCATCGGGCGGATACACGGCGGGATCGAGCCGCGCGTCGAGCTCGAGCTTTAGATATTCGACGAAGTGCGCCTCCGCCGAGGGCAACCGTTGCTGGAAGTACGAGGCGAGCCCCGCGAGGCGATGCGCCTCTGCGAGGTGCGTCGGGCCGAGCCGCGTCTGCAGCAGGGGTCCGACGATCGCATCGACACGTTGCCAGTCGCCCGCCGACGCCGCGGCGTTCGCACTGACGAGCTGATCGGAGGCCGGCTGCGCCGACGCCACCGCGCAGGCCAGGACGAGGAGCAGCAACACCCTCATCGCCACGACGGCTCCAGCTTCTTCATGTGGGGCCGCAGGATCGTGAACACCTCGCGCGCGACTCGCGCGGCGAGTGCGTCGCCCGGCATCTGGCGATCGCCCACGATGGTGTCGGTGACGAGGATGCGGTCGAATACGACCTCGCCCGGATTCGCGATCCTGACGCGCACGCGCGCCTTCGCGAGCGGAACGAACGCCGGCTCGATCGTGTAGTCGAGGATCTCGAACACCACGCCACGTTCGGCACGCGCCGATGCGACCGTGCCGCCCGCGAGCCTCTCGCCGAGCGTGCTGGCGTCGACCGGCGAGGGTTGTCGGCGGTTCGCGCGCATCGACGTGCCGACCGCGTCGATCAGTGCCAGCCGCAGCGGCTCGACGTACAGCGAGGCACCGTCGGGGACGCCAATACCGACCAGGACGACGGGCTCGGGCTGTTTGGTCACCACCTGCGGGTTGCGAATCGGATCCTTGGGGCGCGCCTGCGGGCGCAGCACTTCGAGACGCGCGCGAACCACCGGCAGCAGCCGCTCCGAAAGCTTCGCAGCTGCCTTGCCGATCGCGGGCAGGTTCGCGGCGGCCTCCTCGAGCCGATCCGTCGTGGTGCCATCGACGGGATTGCGGATCTGGATCTGGAGCACCACCGCGGTGCCCTTCGACGCGATCGAGCCGGCGACGATCAGCTTCGTGTGCTCCGGCATCGCCATCTTGGCGTCGACCACGACGACGTCGAGCTTGCCTTCGGTCAACGCGCGCGCGATCTCGCCGGCGACCGGCTGGCCGTAGGCTTCGAGCCTGGCCTCGGCGTCGAGGGGGAACAGCGCGATCGTCTCGGGCTCCGCACGCGCGACAGCGCCGGCGATGCAAACCAGCATCACCGCGAATCGCGCCATCGTGAAGAGCCCTGCCATATGGGAGAGAACGTTAGTTCGAATCCGGATCGGGAACCGCGAGGGAGAACGTCCCGTCGATGCCCGTCACACCTTCCGCGATCGGTCGACTGCGTTCGAGGCCGGTGCACGTCACCTCCGCACACAGGAACTGGACGATCGCGCCGGGGATCGCAGTCGACCCGACCACCCTGCCCTGCACGCGCGTCGCCTTCTCGAGTGCGATCGTCGTCGCCAGGTTGGACGAGGTCGCGGCCACGACGAGGGACGCGGCGCGGTTGCCGTTGGGATCCGAGAGCCGGACGTCGTAGCCGGCGTTCGGCGCGAGATCCACCGTGAGCTGGCCGTTGGCACCGGCGACGCGACGGATCGTCGGGGCCCCTGCTCGTGCGAGCACGCCGGTCGGCACGGCGTCGAGGACGGCGCCGACGAGGCTCGCGCCGGTGGAGCTCGTCAGCCGGGTGGGCTTGCTGATCGTCGGAGCCACGATGATCACGCCCGGCACCGTATTCGTGAGGTCGATCGGCGTCACCGCGTGATCGCCCGCGGGACCGGGAAAGATCACCGCGGTCAGCGGGGCGGCGGGCGCACGCAGTGTCGGCAACACACCGCTGCCATTCGTGGTGGCGGTGAACCGCGCCTCGCCGTCGACGACGAGCGCGGCGCCGGCGGTGATCGTGCCGGCATTGTCGACGGTGCCGACGATCGAGACGCTGGCATTGGGCAGCGCGCCCGTTCGCTGGATCACGGTGCCGGCGAGATCGCGCGTGGTCAGCCCCGCGTTGTACCGGATGACGACGCCCGGGCCGGGCACGAACGCAGCCGACTCACCGATCAGCCTCGGCAAGCCGAGCGC
>JACCYD010000925.1 GCA_013696695.1 Deltaproteobacteria bacterium
CCACGGCGAAGACGTTTGGCATGGGCTTCGTGTCCGACGGGCCGAAGGCGACGACGGAGAAGTTGTTCGTCGCCGCCGAGGACGACTCGCACGCGCTCGCCACGCTCGACATCTCGGAGTCCCCGGCGAGGTGGATCCCGGCCGGCACGATCACCGCGAAGCAGCAGCGCAACCCGGAGCTGACCGGCACCGGCGAAGGGAAGCTGTATGGCTACTTCCCCGGCGATCCCGGCCGCGGCTTTGTTCAGGAGATCGATCGCAGCGGCACGGCGATCGGCCAGCGGTGGAACCTACCCGGCCGCGACAAGGGTCGCATCGGCGCGTGGGCCTTCGCGTTCTGGGGCGATGTGTTCTACGTGTTCGTCACCGTCGAGGGCACCAACGAGGTGCACGCCATCCACCGCAAGACCGGCAAGCACGAGCTGGTGCGCCGCGAGAGCCCGCACCGCATCGTCGGCGCCGGGGTGTCGACCTGCGCCCCCCTCCTCGAGGCCCTCTAGGAATTCAGGGGCTTGCGACTCGGTTGTAAGGTTTTGCTCCGCCGCGACCTATGCCTTCGATGACTCCGACTTGCTGCTGCGCCGATTGGATCGGAGATCTCGCACGCGAGCACGCGTCGCGGCTGGCCAACATCGCGCGCCGCGAGGGGATCGGCGGTGCCGACGTGCTCGACGTGATCCAGGATGCGTTCCAGACGCTGCTCGGCCGGGTCGACTTCGATGCGCTGCGAGATCGTCCCGCCGATGCCGCGCGCGTGCTCGCCACGATCACGCGCAATGCGGCGCGCAACGCACGCCGGCGCCACCATCACGCGAAGGCCCACGAGCCACTCGACGGCCTGACCGCCGACACGCCGTCTCCGGACGTCGTGGTCGAACGCGCCGAACAATCCGCACAGCTCGCCGGCTGCATGCAGCGGCTCGGCGGTCTGCATCGCCACGTCGTCACGCTGCGCGTGCTCGAGCAGCTGTCGGGCGCCGAGGCCGCGAGTCAGCTCGGGCTGTCGGTCGGTCACGTCGCGGTGCTGTTGCATCGTGCCCGCGCCGAGCTCGCGAGCTGCATGCTCGCCTAGGGCGACGAGATCGCGAGATCTCCCGCGAGGGCGCGATCGAGGACACCTGCGACGAAGCCTCGCGGACGCGCTCCGACGATGCGACCGACCTCGCGTCCATCGCGCAGCACGACCAGCGTCGGCATCGAGCGCACCGCAAACGAGGCGGCGATCGCCGGTTCCGCATCGCAATCGATCGCGAACATCGCGACGCGAGATCGATATTCGTCGGCGAGCGCCTCGAGCACAGGCACCATCGCGCGGCAAGGAGCGCAGCGCTCGGCACCGAAATCGAGGAGCGCGACGCCGCGAAGAATGGTCGAGGGATCGAGTGGAGGAAGTGTCGCCATATCAGCAAAGGTCGCCGCGACCGCAACCATTACAGAGACGCGTGCAACCGCGCACGCTCTGCATGACCCTCCGAGCTTCTTCGTGGCGGCGGTCGACGCGCGGCTGCGCGGCGAAGCACTCCGAGGCTGCTGCAGTACGCGCCGTACTCGAGTCGCAGCTGTTCTTCGACGACACCGCGAACGCGATCAGAGAACACCGTGCAGAAGTCGCGCTGGTCTTCCGAGTGATGCCGGGAGTGGCGACGCCGCGACGCTCCCGTTTACCGCGACGCATGACCGTGGCAGGTTGCTTCCACCATGGAGGCGACGATGGAGATCGAGCTTCGGCAGGGGACCCCCGCCGCATTTTCTAAGCCGACGGTGTGTGCTGCATTCCAGACCACGCTGGCCGCCGCAGGCGACACGGTGGCGCTACGAACCAAGGCCGATGGCGTGCGCATCACGTGGCGCGAGCTCGGCGAACGCGTGAAACGACAGGCCGGTGGTCTGGTCAGCCTCGGCATCGCGCCGGGCGACAGCATCGGCATCTTGTTGCTCAACCGGCCGGAGTTCAACGTTCTCGACACCGCCGCGATCCACGTCGGCGCGGTGCCGTTCTCGATCTACGTGACGTCGACGGTCGAGCAGATCCGGTACTTCCTCGACGATTCCGCCGCTAAGATCGCGGTCACCGAGCGCGCCTTCCTCGGCAAGCTCCGTGAAGCCATCACCGGCACGCAGGTGCAGAAGATCATCGTTGTCGATGGCGACGGCAGCGACGGGACGATGAGCCTCGCGCAGCTCGAGGCCGCCGCACCGGCCGGCTTCGACTTCGACGCCGCGTGGCGCGCGGTGACGCCCGACTCGCTGCTGACCATCATCTACACCTCCGGCACGACCGGCATGCCGAAGGGCGTCGAGCTGACGCACGCGAACATCGTCGCGCAGCTGCGCATGTTCCAGGCCGTGCGCGGCATCGAGGGCGGCGCGCGGATCATCTCGTACCTGCCGCACGCGCACATCGCGGATCGGATGTCGACGCACTACATGAACATGTTCGTCGGTGGCACGATCACGACCTGCCCCGATCCGAAGCTGTTGTTCGAGCACGTCCCCGACGTCCGCCCCACCGAGTTCACCGGCGTGCCGCGCGTGTGGGAGAAACTGAAGGCCGGGCTCGAGGCAAAGTTCGCCGCCGAGGCGCCCGAGAAACGCGGCGTGATCAAGGGCGCGATCGATGCCGCGCTGATGAAGGTGCGAGCCGAGCAGGCCGGTCAACCGGTGCCCGAGGCGCTGGCACAGGGCGTCGCTCGCGCCGACCAGCTCGTGTTCTCGCCGCTGCGCACCGCGCTCGGCCTCGACCAGACGCGCGCCTTCTTCGTCGGTGCCGCGCCCACGCCGCGCGAGGTACTCGAGTTCTTCCACGCCCTCGGCATGCCGATCGCCGAGGTCTGGGGCATGTCGGAGCTGTCATGCGTGGCCACCGCGATGCCGAAGGGACAGACCAAGATCGGCACCGTCGGCAAGGCGATGCCCGGCGTCGAGATCAAGATCGCCGAGGATGGCGAGGTGCTCGTGCGTGGCCCGCTCGTGATGCGCGGCTATCGCAACAAGCCCGAGCAGACCGCCGAGACGATCAAGGACGGCTGGCTCCACACCGGTGATGTCGGCGAGCTCGATGCCGAGGGCTTCCTCAAGCTGGTCGATCGCAAGAAGGAGCTGATCATCAGCGCGGGCGGCAAGAACATGTCGCCGGCGAACATCGAGGCGCGCATCAAGACGTCGAGCCCGCTGATCGGGCAAGCCTGCGTGATCGGTGACGGCCGCGCCTACAACGTCGCGCTGCTCGTCCTCGATCCCGACGGTGCCCTCGCCTTCTGCAAGGCGCGCAACCTCGACATGCCGCTCGCAAAGCTCGTCGATCACCCCGAGGTCAAGGCCGAGATCGAGCGCGCGATCGGTGCCGCCAACGAGCACCTGTCGCGCGTCGAGCAGGTCAAGCGCATCGCGCTGCTCGCCGACGAGTGGATGCCCGGCGGAGACGAGCTGACGCCGACGATGAAGCTCAAGCGCAAGCCGATCGCGCAGAAGTACGCCACGCGCATCGACGCGCTGTACGCGGCACAGCTCTAGCGGCGAGCCGCAAGCGCTGATTGCGGCCGTCGAGTCGCGCGCCGTCCGTTCGCTGCCGTCGAGGACGCGCGTGCCAGAGCCACGCCGCCCGCTAGAACCG
>JACCYD010000049.1 GCA_013696695.1 Deltaproteobacteria bacterium
CGAGATCATGCGGCGCTGCGGGCTCATCGCGGCGAGTGACGTGCGCGCTTCGTCGAGGCTACGGCCCGTCTTTTGCGCGATGCGCGTCACCGCTTCGTCGGCCATCTGCGTCTCGACCCACCCCGGGCACAGCGCGTTGATGGTGACACCGGTGCGCGCGAGATCGATCGCGAGGGCGCGCGTCATGCCGACCATCGCGTGCTTCGCCGCGCAATACGCCGTCGAGTAGCCATAGCCGGTGACCCCGGCGTTCGACGCGATATTGATGATGCGGCCCCACCCCGCCTTGATCATCCCGGGAACGAACGACCGCGTGATCCGGAACGGCGCCGTCGCATCGAGCTCCATGATGCGATCCCAGATCGCATCGGTCGTGCGATCGAGCGGTGCGCTCTCGGCCATGCCCGCGTTATTGACGAGTACGTCGACGTGCCCCGCCGATGCCATCGCTTCATCGAGCGCGTTGCGATCGAGCAAGTCGACCTGGAGCGCGACGCCTCCGATCTCCTTCGCGATCGCGTCGAGGTCGGGCTTGCTGCGGCCGCACACCACGACGCGCGCCCCGGCGACGGCCATCGCACGTGCGATCGAGGCGCCGATGCCGCGACCACCGCCGGTGACCAGCGCGAGCTTGCCTTCGAGGATCCGCGTCATGCGCGGGGACCTTACTATAGAGTCCCCGCATGACGCTCTCCGACCTCGACGCGACCGCGTGTGCGGAGCTCGTCCGGACCGGAGATGCATCTCCCCGCGAGCTGGTCGATGCGGCGATCGCGCGGATCGAGGCATCGAACGCCGAGCTCGGCGCCGTGATCTGGCCACTCTACGACGAAGCCCGCGCCGCGACGCCGTCGCCTGGCCCGTTTCGTGGCGTCCCGATCCTGATCAAGGACCTCACGCAACACGTCGCGGGCGCGCCGCAGGCCGAGGGCTTGCTCCCACTCAAGCGCGCCGGCTATCGCACGCCTCACGATAGCCACCTGGTCGCCACGCTTCGCCGCGCTGGCTTCGTCGTCGTCGGCAAGACCAACACGTCGGAGCTCGGCATCGTGCCGACCACGGAATCACCGGCGTGGCCGCCGAGTCGGAATCCGTACGACACCACGCGATCCACGGGTGGCTCGAGCGGGGGCTCGGCATGCGCCGTCGCCACCGGGATGGTACCGGTCGCGCACGCCAACGACACCGGTGGCTCGATCCGGATCCCGGCGAGCTGCTGCGGCCTCTACGGGCTCAAGCCGAGTCGCGGCCGCGTGTCGTACGCGCCGACGTTCGGCGACCTCCACGGCGGGCTGGTCTGCGATCACGTCGTAACGCGCAGCGTGCGCGACTCCGCGGCGATCCTCGATCTGCTCGCGGGCCCGCAGCCCGGCGATCCGTATGCCGCGCCGCCACAGCTCACACGCTACCTCGCCGAGCTCGACGCACCGCAGCGCCCGCTGCGCATCGGCTTCGCGACCCGCTACCTGACGTCCACCGGCGCGCTCGTCGAGTCACACCCCGATTGCCTCGCAGCCGTCGCCCATGCCGCGAAGCTGCTCGCGTCGCTCGGCCATGTCGTCGAGCCCGCGGAGATTCCCGCGCTCCACGATCCGGCGTGGGCCCCGCGTTTCCTCACGATCTGGGCGGCGGGCGTCACCACCGATGTCGCCGAGGCCGGCCACCGGCTCGGTCGTCCGCTCGAGAGCGGTGAGGTCGAGGTGCTGACGTGGGCGCTGGCGGAGCTCGGCAAGCTGATCTCCGCGGCCGCGTACAGTGAAGCCTGGCGCTGGCTGCAGCGCGCGAGTCGGCGCGTCGCCGAATTCTGGTCGACCTACGATCTCTGGCTGACGCCGACGATCACGTCCCCACCGGTGCCGCTCGGCTGGTTTCGATCGCCGCCCGATGATCCACTCGCCGCGCTGTTTCGCGCTGCCGAGCTGACGCCGTTCACCACGCCGTTCAACGCGACCGGTCAGCCCGCGTGCTCGCTGCCGCTCTACCGTAACGCGGCCGGGCTCCCGATCGGAGTGCAGCTCGCCGGTGCGTACGGTCGCGAGGATCTTCTGTTGCGCGCCTCCGCGCAGCTCGAGACCGCGCAGCCGTTCGACCACGCGGCCACCCGCCGCGCGTGACTACTCGCAGGCCTTGCCGATCACGGCGGGCGGCGGGTTGTTGTTGGTGATGTCCCCCGTGCACAGCAGCGAGCCCGGGCACGTGCCGTTGCACTGCCCGGCGGGACAGATTCCATTGTTGCCGGTGGAGTCCTCGCAGATCACCGAGCAGTAGTTCACCGGCGTCCCGCCGCCCGCCGGCGTGACCCCGAGGATGCAGGCTGCCTTGCCCGCGCCGGTGTAGCCGACCGCGCATTGATCGCCCGCTCCGCTCGCGCAGGTCTTCGAGCACCACGGCGTGGTCGCGTCCGTCAGGTTCAGGCACTCGAAGCCCGTCGGGCACGTGCCCTGCGGGTTCGCCCGATCGGGCGTGCACGAGGTACCGATGCCCGCCGTTTCCGCCGGGCCATCCGGCGTCGGGTTCCCGTCGGTCTGCGGGTTCGAGCCGTCCGACGGCACGTCGTCATCGTCTCCCCCACCACCACCTCCTCCTCCGCCGCCACCGCATCCGACGAACGCAACAACCGCGGCGAACAGGACGGTCTTCATCGTCATTAAACCCTAACTCGCAACCCGGGTCGGGCAGCAGCACACGGCCTGTCAGCCGATGACTGAACCTTGGGGTCTCTCAGTCCCATCAGGGGCTTGACGACCCGGTTCGATCGACAGAATTGTCGACCCTGCGAGATCGTCTACGATATCCACGTGCGGGCCATCATCACGATCTGCGTCCTTCTCGGTGCGACCGTCGTCGCGCACGCGGATGCCGATGCGCGTGCCCGCGCCGCCCGCGCCAAGCTGGTCGCACAGGTGACAGCGCTCGCCGAGGGCAGGCTCGATGCGTTCGCGGTGATGTTCCCCGATACCAAGTCGTCCGCGGTGATGTTCCCGTCGAGCCGCGTTGTCGCAGTCGGCCGCAAGGCGATCCGCGCCGCAGCGACCGAGTGGGCCGGCGTTGGCAAGATCCCCACCGCCGCGACCGTCGTCGGCACGTCGAGCGTTGGCCAGCGCCTCGACTCCGACACCTCGAAGCGGGCCTCGCATCTCGTCGTGGTCAACGCGGATCTGGACGTCACCGTCAGAGGTGCGACCAAGCCGATCCGCCTCCGCGCCACCAGCGTGTTCTCCGATGGGCTCGATCCGGCGAACCCGAAGGCGCTGGCGTCGATCGCGATGTTCGTCAGCCTGCCAACCGAGACCAAGGATCTGCGGGGCGAGGACAAGCTCGCCGAGAGCGGCGAGTTCGATCGCTTCCTCGATCTTCTGCGCGTTCCCGATCTGTTGTCGGAGCGGTTCGATGCCGGCCCCGGCGATGTCGTGATCGGCACGGCGCTGGGCGAGCATGCCGCCGGTGAGGATGCCAAGAAGCTGCTCGACAGCTGGCACGGCCTCAAGCTCACCGTCGTCGGCAAGCCGCACGTCGCGCGTGCCCTCGACTGGACCTACGCCATGGCGACCGTCAGCATGAAGCGCGCGAACGATCGGCCCGCGCCGATCAACGTGCTGATTGTCGGCTATCCCGAGTGCAAGGGCACCTGCGTCGGCACCGAGATGACGCCGCACGTGGTCAGTCTGCACTTCGGTCAGTCGCGCTGAACGACAGCTCGCTCGCCACGCCCGTATAGTACTCGCGTGCGAGATCTCGTCGACGAGCTGCTGCAGGCCCAGGTCAAGGCCCGCCTGGTCGCTGGCGATCACGCGCCTCGTCTCGGCCGGCTCGTGATCCTCGACAAGCTCGGTGCCGGTGCGATGGGCACCGTGTTCTCGGCCTACGACCCACGCCTCGATCGCAAGGTCGCGGTGAAGATCATGCACGCGACGGATGCCGACGCGCGCACCCGCGTGCTGCGCGAAGCCCGCGCCCTCGCCCGCCTCGCGCACCCCAATATCGTGACCATCCACGACGCCGGCGAAGACGACGGCACCGTGCACGTCGTGATGGAGCTCGCCACTGGCGTTCCACTGCGCGTGTGGATCGATAACCCGGATCGCACGTGGCGCGATGTCGTCCGCGTGATGAGCGACGTCGCCGCCGGACTCGCCGCCGCGCACGAAGCAAACATCATCCATCGCGACATCAAGCCCGAGAACATCCTGGTCGGCGCCGATCGCGCGCGCCTGGTCGACTTCGGTCTCGCGCTCGATCCCGAGGGGCCACCGCCGGAGACCGTCTTCGCGGCGCGCAAAGCTGTCGTACTCCAGCGCCCGCGGGTCTCCGATCCCACGGTCAACACCGTCGATCTCTCGAGCAGCGAGCCCGAGCGAGTCTCCGATGCGTTCCTCGCGACCATCGATCTGACGGGCACGAAGCCCAGCCCGGGCCCGGCCACCGATCCGGACGCACCACGCGACACCGATCCACTCGCCGCGACCAGCCTCGCGAGCCTCGGCGATCACGCGGCCGGCACGCCGAGCTACATGGCCCCCGAGGTGCTCGCCGGCGGCCTCGCAACCGCGGCGTCCGATCAGTTCAGCTTCGCCGTGACGTTGTTCGAGGCGTTGCATGGCGAGCGCTCTCACACCGGCACGACCCGAGAGGAGCTGCACGCCGCGGCGTTGCGAGCCTCCGCGCCGTCGTCGCGCTCGAAGCGCCCGTCGTTCCCGGAAGAAGGCGTCCGCGCACCGGATCTCCGCCGCGGTACGGCGCCCGAGGACACCGTGTTGTCGGTCGCGGAGCTCCGGCCCACCAAGCGAAGGGCGCGTTCGGTCGGTGCGGTGCCGACGTGGGTCGAGGCGATCGTCCGGCGCGCCCTCGCAGCCAAACCCGAGGAGCGCTTCGGGTCGATGGCAGTGCTCCACGCGGAGCTGGTGCGCGATCGCACGCGACGCAGGCGCGCGATCGCGATCGCCGCCGCGGCCCTCGTGATCGGCGGCGGCATCGGCGTGCTCGCCTATCGCGCGCGCGGCGGCAACGAACACACCGTCGCGGATCGAGTCAGCTGCGATGCCAAGCCGCGCGTCGACGAGGTTTGGAGCTCGCTGTCGCAGACGCGGATCCGCGACGCGCTCGGGGATGCCCCGTGGGCGAGCTCGACGATCGCGGGGCTCGAACGCACCGCCGCAGCATGGCAAGCCAGCTTCCAGGTCGTCTGCGAGGCGACGCGCGTCCGCGGCGAGCAATCGGATCGCCTGCTCGAGCTGCGGATGCGCTGCCTCGATCGCACGCTCGATCGATTCGACGCGTTCTCCGAGGCTCTCCAGACGCAACTCGATGGCTCCGCGCGCATCGAGGCCGCGAGTGCAGTGGTCCAGCTCCCGCAACCGGCCGATTGCGAGACGTTGCTCGACGATCCCGAGCTCGCCGTACCGGCGGATCCGGCGCGGCGCACCGAGGCAGCAGCCGTCGAGCGCGAGCTCGACCATGCGTGGGCCGCGTATGCCCTCGGGCGTTACACCGCCGCACGCACGCAGGCTACCGCGCTATCGCAACGGGTGGCGAAGCTCGACCTGCCGGCACTCCATGCGTCGGTGCTGCTGCTCGGAGGCGCGGTCGAGGCGCGGATCGGTGAGGGCAAGCGCGCACGCTCGCTGTTCGAGGCCGCGGTCGTGCTAGCTGCCAAGGCCAAGGCAACCGAGCTCGAGCTCGAGATCGTGACGCGCCTGTTTCGCCAGGAATTGTTCCAGGGCCACCGCGATCGCGTGATCGAATGGGGCTCGGTCGGCGAAGCTGCCGCGATCCACGCCGGGCATGAAGGTGCCGAGGTGTCCGCGATCATCGGCGAGGCGCTGCGGGAGGCCGGCAAGCTCGAGGAGGCGCGCGCGCGGTTGACCGCGGCACTGGCGTCGCGCGATCGACTGCGCGAGGACGCCCGCGCGATGATCGAGATGAACCTGGCGTCCGTCGATCTCGCGCTCGGCCGTGCCGAGATCGCACGCGTCGCATACCAGCGCGCGCACGATCGCACGCGCACCGCGCTCGGCGACGGCCACCCCACGCTCGCGATCCACATCGACCG
>JACCYD010000082.1 GCA_013696695.1 Deltaproteobacteria bacterium
GGGCGACGCGGCGCGAGCGCGGGCTCGCGGCAAGCGCGCCGCGACCGAGCTCGTAGCACGGACCTCATCGGTGACGACGCAGCTCGACAGCGCGCGCGCCACGTATGCAGCGGCGCTCTCCGCCGCCGAGATCCTCGAGAACGAGGCGGTCCCGCTCTCGATCGAGAACGAGACCGCCGCGTCCGCGAGCTATCGCGCGGGCAAGATCGATCTCGGAGCCCTGCTGGTGATCCGGCGCGAGGTACTCGACACGCGGCGCGAGCACCTCGATCGCTTGCTGGATGCCGCCGTCGCCGGCGTCGATCTCTGGATCGCGCGCGGCGCCCCTTCGATTCCCTAATCAACCACTCAGGAGACACTCATGAAGACGTTCATCACGACCTCGATCCTCGCTCTGTTCTTCGTCCTCGGCGCGTGCAGCAAAGGCACCGAAAAGGACAAGCCTGCAGCCACCAGGGAAACACCGACCAAGACCGAAGGTGCAGGCCACGCCGCCAAGGACGTGGTCCCCGGTTCGCACGAGGACTGGTGTGGAGAGCACCAGGTTCCCGAATCGCAGTGCACGCAATGCGATCCCAAGCTCGCCGCGGCGTTCAAGGCGACCGGCGACTGGTGCGAGGAACACGGCCTCCCCACTTCGCACGACAGGAAGCACAACCCCGATCTCAAGATCGAACGCCCGGCGAAGAAGTAAGCCATGCGGACCCACCTCTTGCTCGCGATGGTTGCGCTGGCGCTCGAGGCGTGCGGAACCAAGGATGCCAAGCCCGACAAGGAAACGAAGTCCAAGGGTGCGGCTTCCGAAGGTGCGATGTGCGAGCACGGCGTGCTCGAAGCGATCTGCACGAAGTGCAATCCCAAGCTCGTCGCCGTGTTCAAGGCGAAAGGCGACTACTGCGAGGAGCACGGATTCCCGATGTCGGTCTGTCCGATCCACCACCCCGAGCGCGGCGGCCGACCAGTGGCAAACGTCGCGACCGACAAGGCCCCGCCCGACGGGACCAAGGTCCGGCTGAAGACCCAAGACACCGCGCGGCTCGCAGGGATCAAGGTCGTGCCGGCCGAGCGTCGCCCGGGCGGCGCTCGCCTCGAAGCGCTCGCCTCGATCGCCTACGACGCGACCAAGTGGGCCCAGGTCAACGCGCGCGCAGCGGGCGTCGTGCGCGCCGTCAAGGTCGACGTCGGCACGATGGTGAAGGCCGGCACGCCGATCGCGATCATCGAGAGCGCGTCCGTGGGGGCCGATCGGTCACGCTTGCAAGCGAGCGCATCGCGAGTCGCTGTGGCCGAGGCGAACCTCAAGCGCGAGAAGGAGCTGCTGCAGCAAGGCATCGCGGCGCAGAAGACCGTCCTCGCAGCGCAACAGGAGCTCGACGCCGCGAAGGCGGAGCAAGCCTCGGCGGGCGCGGCGCTCGGCGTGATCGGTCCGAGTGCAGGCGCGAGCAGCTATGTCCTCGCCGCTCCGATCGCGGGGGTGGTCACGAAACGCAACGTGACGATCGGGCACATGGTCGGTGCGGACAATCAGGTGCTGTTCGAGATCGTCGACACCAGCTCGATGCGCGCCGAGATCGAGATCCCCGAGACCGAGCTCCGGCGCGTCCGTGTCGGTCAGGAGGTCGTCGTCACGACCGATGCCCTGCCGGGCTCCGAGTTCAAGGGCACGATCGATTACATCGCACCCGAGGTCGCGCGCGAGACGCGCACGATCAAGGCCAGGGCCACACTGGCGAACCCCGAGGCGACGCTGCGCGCGAACATGTTCGGCCGGGCGCGGATCGCGCTCGGCGGAACCGAGGAGACCGTGCTCGTCCCGCGCATGGCCGTCCAGCGCGTCGATGACGTCGATCTGGTGTTCGTCAAGCTCGCCGAGGGCGAGTACGAGGCGAGGCGCGTGAAGACCGGCGTGCGCGAAGGCGACCGCGTCGAGATCACGCAAGGGATCAAGCCCGACGAGCAGGTCGTCACCGAAGGCAGCTTCCTGCTCAAGACCGAGACCCTCAAGGGCAGCATCGGCGCGGGCTGCTGCGAGTAAGTCATGCTGAACGCCGTCATCACGTGGTCCCTCCGGCATCGACTCGTCGTCGTGCTCGCATGGCTCGGCATCATCGCAGCCGGCCTCCTGGCCTTCCGGCGGCTGCCGATCGATGCGTTTCCGGACACCACGCCCGTGATGGTGCAGGTGAACACCAGCGCACCGTCGCTGTCTCCGCTCGAGGTCGAGCGTCAGATCACGACGCGCGTCGAGCAAGCGATCTCGGGTCTGCCGGGCCTCGAGGAGGTGCGCTCGATCTCGAAGTTCGGGCTCTCGCAGGTGACCGTCACGTTCGAGGACAGTACCGACATCTATCTCGCGCGCCAGGTCGTCAAGGAGCGCATCGATGCCGTGGCGCTGCCG
>JACCYD010000091.1 GCA_013696695.1 Deltaproteobacteria bacterium
CCTCGTAGAGTGCGACCGCGAACCCGAACTGGTCGGTGCGTGCATCGACGTTTCTGCCCTCGTGTTGCTCCGGCGCCATGTAGGCGGGCGTGCCGACCATCGAATCGTCGTCCTCACCTGCCTCGTGCGCGAGCCCGAAATCCGTCACGCGGGCGCGACCGTCGGTGCCGACCAGCACGTTATCGGGCTTGAAGTCGCGATGCACGATGCCGGCGTCGTGCGCCGCGACGAGGCCACGTCCCGCCTCGGTAAAAACCTTCACGATCTCCGCGAGCGTACGCGGCGCGGCGCCCAGCCACTCGCGCAGGTTCGTCCCGCTGACGCGCTCCATCGCGACGAACAATTGAGTGTCGATCGTGCCGACGTCGTGCACCGCGACCACGTTCGGATGCGCGAGCTTCGCCATCGCGCGCGCCTCGCGCAGGATTCGCTTCGCAGCGTCGGGATGTGCGCGTGCGAAGTCCGGACGCATCACCTTGACGGCGACCTCGCGATGGAGCTCGGGATCGCGTGCGGCATAGACGATGCCCATGCCGCCCATGCCGAGGGTCTCGCCTACGACGTACCGGCCGATCTTGGTTCCCGCTGGGAGCGTGGTGGTCGACGCGCGGGCCGACCCGGGGGCGACTTCGGTCGGCTCGAATCCGGGGCCAGTGTCGGAATTGTGCGTGATGGAGCCAGCACTCACGCGGTCGTGCTCCTGCTCCGCCGTCGCTGCTCGCGCGAGCATCGCGACGAGTGAGCGGCAATCCTCGCAGCCGTCGAGATGGTCTTCGATCGGCGTGCGGTCCTCACCTGGGAGGGTGTCGTCGACGAACCCCGTCAGCTGGTCGGGATCGGGACAGGTCACCGACATATGATGTCCGCGTGGACGAGCTTGCCGCCGCCTTTCTCGACGCGCGAGGGGAGGCCGCGGTTCCCGACGTCCTCCCTGCGTTGACGCGGGTGCTCGACGAAGCGCTCGCGGTCGGGCGACAGGCGTGGCCGGCCGTCGAGGTCGACACCCTCGTCTGGGCGCGCATGCTCGGTGCGCTGGGACCGAAACCACTGGATCCCGCGCGCCCGCTGGGCTCGTTGCTGGTTGCCGATCATTACGTGGCGTTCGCGTGTGGGAACGGCAACCCGGCCGCGGTCGCGGCATGCGACGCGATCCTCGTACGCGAGGCGGGGTTCGCCGCGACCGGAACGCGCATGCACGCATCGATTCGGGACGAAGCGATCCAGATCGTGCGCGAGCTGTTGCTGTCGCCGCGCCCCGGCCGCGCACCCGCGATCAAGGACTACGCGGCACGCGGCCCGCTGCGAAGCTGGATCCGCGTTGCCGTGTCGCGCGAGATGATCCGGCTCGCGAAGGCGCAGAACCGTTCCGAGCCGCTCGAGGAACACTTGATCGCCGCACCGGGGATCTCCGATCCGGTGCTCGAGGAGCTCAAGGCCAAGTATCGTGCCGAGCTCGCGACCGCGTTCCGCGCTGCGCTCGAGGAGTTGCCGCCGCGCGAGCGCACGCTGCTGCGTTACCAGCTGATCGACAACCTCACGATCGACGAGATCGGCGCGATCTATCGCGTGCATCGCGCCACCGCCGCGCGGTGGATCCAGAAGATTCGCGAGGAGCTGGTCGACACGACGCGCGCCGCGATGGCGAAGGCACTCGGTGTCGACACCGAGGAGGCCGCGAGCATCGTGCGGCTCGTGCAGAGTCAGCTCGAGGTCAGCGTCATCCGTCATCTCGGTCCGCCATCGTCGGGGTGACATCACTGCCCCGGGGCGTAGATCGTGGTCTCGCGATAGGTCTCGCCGTACTTGTTCTTGTGCTTGAACTCGCGCTGGAGCTCCTTGAGCGAGAGCTCGATCTCGCTCGTCGCGTTCGCCGCCACCGTCACCTGGGCCTTCGCGGGTTGGGACGCGCGCCGGCTGTACGCGAACACCGTCCACGTGCCGGTCGGAACTCCGTCGAGCGTGAACTTCCCGCTCGCGTCCACGAACGTAAACCTAATGTTCGGCAACACCACGAGCGTGGCGCTCATCTCCGGGTGGATGTTGCAGTGGACATCGAGGACGCCCAGGTTCGGAAACGTGCGCGTGCGTGTCTGTCCCTGCGGAAAGCTACCGAGATCGAAGGCGCGTTCCGTCGTCGCCGAAAACACGTTGTGCAGGAATGGATCACCGTTGGGGAACGACACCGAGCCCCCAGCCGTCACCGCGACGAGATCCGGAATGAACCTCTTGCCGGCCTGCTTCACGACCACCGGCTTCGCGATCGCGTTCTCCTTGAAGCCGACGACGTAGACCAGGATCGCGTCGGCCGGCTCGCCGCTGGGGCGCTCGACCTTGACGGTGCCGCGGATCGTGCCGCCATCCGCGAACGCGACCGCGGTCGCCAACAGCAACGCAGCAGCGACGCGTGCGATCATAGAGCGAGCCCGAACGTGACCCGCGGCGCGCTGCGAATCCCGAGCACGCCCACGCCATACGTCGCCGCCCCCCAGAACCGCCCGCTGGTGAGCGAGATCGTGGGGCCGACCACGTACCAGCTCGTCCCATCTCCTTCGACGATCAACTCGCCGTAGCTCTCGACCCCGAAGCGCAGCTCCTTGGTCGCGCGCAGGCTGATGCCGGCACCCGGACGGATCTGCGTCTCGCTCGCCAGCGGGCTCCGCTCGGTGACGAAGCCGACATCGACGAGCGCGAACAACCGGCCCTGCTGGTAGCTGTTGATCACGTCGGCTTCTAGCTGATACGCGGCGCGCTCGACGATCGGTCGCTTCACCCCGGCACGAAACTTCGTCGCCACGGGGCCGGCGTCGACGGCATCGGGTGACTGCAGGCGATATCGAAATTCGCCGCCCCACCGCGTGAACTGGGGGCCTGCATTGCCCATCCGATCGTTCTTGTACTCGGCCTCGATCGAGATCGAGAGCTCGAGGTGCGGCGTGAGTGCCATCACGGGGCCCCACCAAAACGCGGTCTCGTGCTCCTTCGCGTCGCCCTCGCCGTTCTCCTCCAAGATCCAGGTCTCGACCTCGGTGCCACGCTCGGGAACGATGTCGGTTCCGTACAGCCATGCGAAGTGCGTGCGACCCGCGACTGCCGTGCGAGTCGAAACGACCAGGAGCCCGACCACAGCCAGCCGCGCGAGGATCATGCGGCCTCTATAACATGCGGAAGTTCGCGGCTCGGGTCGGGCACGTTCGCACGAGGAGCGCCGCGTTTGAAGTCGCGTGATTTCGGCGCGACAATCACGAGGACATTCCTCCGGTGGCTGTGGTGGCTCGGTTCGTGATTGCCCTCGTCACGGTGGTAGCCGCGTGCGCGACATGGTCCGGGCGCCCGGCAATCTCTGCAGGATCCTCGATGTCGATCGCCCCGCCGCAACCGAGCGACTCCGTGTTCGCCGACGTGCTTCCGCGCGAGCACCCGATGATCCACGCACTCGACGACGCCTACCGAGAGCTCGAGGTCGCGATGCGTCCGCACGGTTGTACGCGCTGTCACGCGCCCGATCTCGTGCTCGGTAACCGTCGCACACGGATCCGTCATGCCATGCAGGTGCTCGACTTGCGTCGCTCGATCGAAGCGATGGTCGAGGCGAACCTGATGCCGCCGCCGACCGCCGGTCATCCCGCCGGGATCGCCGATGATGCGGCCCGAGCGCGTCTGCTGCGCCGAGCCACGGCGTTTCGCACGCTGGGCGACGTCGCGCTCGCCAGCTGGTGACGCTATGAGAACGATGTCTGATGAACGGACGCGATCGCAAGCTGCTCTACGCGTCCGAGCTCGATGCGTTGATCGCCGCTGGTGACATCCGCGCTCAGGTAGTAAGACGCTGCTGGTGCGGGCTTCACTCGTAGTC
>JACCYD010000093.1 GCA_013696695.1 Deltaproteobacteria bacterium
CGCGAGGGAGGCGCGCGGCGTCTCGCACAGGCCACCGATCAGTGCACCGTTGGGTGCGATCGTGTTGTCGCAGCTGACCTGCGCCATCTCGAGCGACCCATCCGCGACCATCAGACATCCCGCGGGATCTTCCGGCTGAGTGGCTGCGAAGTCGAAGACCGGCGGACAATCGTCGACCGAGGTCATCGCCATCACGCCGAGCCAGTACGGCGCCTGACCCTCGATCCGGACCTCTTCGAGCTCGGCCTGGGTGTCGAACACGGCCAGATCCATCCCCCGGTGCTCGCAGGCGGTCTTCGCGGCGAGCCAGTTGAGGCCGTCGTTGGGAACAGAGAAGTAGCGGAGCCGATCGTAGGTCTGCACGCCACAGGCCTCGAATCCTGCGGCATCGCCACCACCGCCGTCCCCGACGTCGGGGCCGGGTGACAGATCGAAGACGAGCTGGCAGCCCGCGAGCGCGAGACAGAGGCAGCCGACCCGGGACATCGCGTCGAGCTTACTTGATGACGGCGAGCCGTGGCGTGCGCTTCGGCTTCGACAGCACGCTGAGCGCTACCTTGATCCCGACCTTGGTGGCCAGCTGCATGAACCGCTGCGCGTTGTCGGAATCCGGGCTCGCGATCGTGATCGGCACGCCGGAATCGCCGCCGAACCGGATCCGCGTGTCGATCGGGATGTCGAGGAAGAACTCGGTGCCGACTTCCTGCGCGAGTCGCTTGCCGCCACCGTGACTGAAGATCTCGTCGGTGTGGCCGCAGGCCGGGCACTTGTACCAGCTCATGTTCTCGACGATGCCGAGAATCGGAATCTCGACCTTCTCGAACATCGCGATGCCCTTGACGACATCGATGATCGAGATCTCCTGCGGCGTGGTCACCATCACCGCGCCCGTGATCGGGATCAGCTGCGACAGCGAGAGCTGGACGTCACCGGTGCCCGGCGGCAGATCGCACACCAGGTAATCGAGGTTGCCCCACTCGACGTCGCCGAGAAACTGCTGCAGCAGGCGGTGCACCATCGGGCCGCGCCACACCACCGCTTCGTCCTTGTCGACGAAGAAACCGACCGACACCACGTTGAGGCCGTGGATCACCGCCGGGACGATCTTCGAATCCTTGTTCGCGGACGGCGGAATCTCCGGCGCGCCGAGCATCGTCGGGATCGACGGCCCGAACACGTCGGCATCGAGCAGCCCGACCTTCGCGCCGTGGCGCTGCAACGCGAGCGCGAGGTTGACGGCCACCGTCGACTTGCCGACGCCGCCTTTGCCGGCGGCCACGGCGATCACGTTCTTCGGCCCCTTGAGGATCGACTTGTCCGACGGCGCCGGCAGGAACGCGGTCACCACCTCGGGAATCACGGTCACTCGCTTCGCGCCCACGGCCTTGACCGCGGCCTCGATCCGGTTCGACAGCTCGCGTCGCAGCACCTGCGGATAGGCGTGCGTCGGAATGTCGACCTTGATGAGCGCTTCATCGCCCTGCACCTCGACACTCCGAAGCACACGGTACGACACGATGTCGTGACCGAGTGCCGGGTCGATGACCTTGGCGAGCGCTTCTCTGACTTTCGTTTCGTCGAGCATGGTTCCTCAGATCAGATCAGATGACCGAGCTTGGTCTTCTTGACGGCGAGATACGCGGCACTGTGCTCGCTGGCGTCCACCCAGTGGGACTCCTGCGCGTCGACTTTGACGCCGGCTTGTTCGAGCCCGGACAGTTTCGCGGGGTTGTTGGTCATCAGGCGTACCGAGGACACGCCGAGGTCGCGGAGGATGCCAGCTGCGAGATCGTAGGAGCGCAGATCGGCCTCGAAGCCGAGTGCGAGGTTCGCATCGACGGTGTCGTGCCCCTCATCCTGGAGCTGATAGGCGCGCACCTTGTTGCCGAGGCCGATCCCGCGACCTTCCTGCACCATGTAGACGAGCACGCCGCGGCTTTCGCGGCCGATCCGTTCGAGCGCGGAATCGAGCTGCGCGCGGCAATCGCAGCGCTGGCTTCCGAGCACCTCGCCGGTGAAGCACGAGCTATGGACACGCGTGAGCACCGGAGCGCCGGTGACGTCGCCGAGCACCATCGCGACGTGCTCCTCGAGGCCCACCCCCAGCGCGGTTCCCCCAGCCCCGACCTCCTGGCCGGTCCGGTACACGACGACGCGGAACTCCCCGTTCGGGGTAGGGAGACGAGCCTCGGAGAACCGCGTGACCATGGAGCCCCGGGTGTATACCAAACTCATCGTCCTTCGACGCAGCGTGCTTTTGGGCTATGGTCACGGACATGGCTGTACGTCCTGTCGTGGTGTGGCCCGATGACCGGCTCCGGCAGCCGTCCGTCGAGATCACGGCCGCCGAGATCGCGAACGATCCCACGGTCCGGCAGCTCTATCAGGACCTCGTCGATTCGATGTACGCCGAGAACGGGCTGGGCATCGCCGCGCTCCAGCTCGGCGACGCCCGACGAATGTTCATCGTCGAGCCCAGGCTCGCCGGTCGCGATGCGACGGAGCCACCGGTCGCGTTCATCAACCCCGAAGTCGTCTGGACGTCCGAGGAACAGCAGGACAGCGAGGAAGGCTGCCTGTCGTTCCCCGAGGTCTACGTCAAGGTAAAGCGTCCGCTGCGGGCGCGCGTGCGGGCGTTCGGCCTCGATGGCAAGTCGTTCGAGCTCGAGGGGGAAGCCCTCCTCGCCCGCTGCCTGCTCCACGAGAACGATCACCTGACGGGCAAGTTGCTGGTCGATTTCGTCGGCCCGCTCAAGCGGCAGATGATCAAGAAGAAGATGCAGCGCGTGAAGGGTGCAGTCGAGGACGGCGAAGACGCCGAGGCCTGAGCTACGGTCCGAGCTGATCGTCCACGTCGCCATCCTCCGCACCGCCGTAATCGTCGCCGCCGAACGCCTTCGGGCTCCACACCAGCCGCTTGATGGTCTGACCTTCGAGCGATCGCCGGCCACGTGCATCGACGGCGCTGCGGCACGTGCGCTCGAACGTCACCGCGACGTGCTCGCCTTTCTTGAAGCACACCGACTTGCCGCCCCAGCAATCACAGTCGGTCACCGAGCCAACGAACGGCGTGCCGACGCGCCACGGCCGGCCGGTCATCGTCACCTTGGGAGTGAGCACGTGGACGTTCAGGATCTTGCCCTCGTCGTCGGGGACAACCACGAACATCTGCGTGTCGTTGTCGAACACCTGATACTCGAGGACGGGGAACTCGGAATCGTGGCCGACGTTGACCGGAATCACGCTGTAGCCGACGAGCACCGCGCGTAGCGCCACGAGACTCGCCTTCGTGGTCGCGGTCAGCGAACCGAGCGAGGAATCGGTGAGTGCGATCGTCGGCTCCGGCGACAACGGCTGGAGCGGCGCGGGCGGCGAGCCGCACGACAGCAGCACGAGGATGGCGACGCGTCTCACGCGCACGAGCATGACACAGCGCCAGGATGGCATCGCGGCACGATCTCCGTGTAGGTTGCCGCCGTGACGCTCGCAACGACCGACAGCGTGTTCGTGCGCGGCCTCGAGTTCGAGGGCAACCACGGCTACACCGCCGCCGAACGCCGCGGTACGCGCCGGTTTCGCGTCGACCTCACCATCGAGCTCCCCCTCGCCGCCGCCGCAGCATCGGACAAGATCGTCGACACCATCGACTACTGGAAGATCAGCGAGATCGTGGTCGCGCTCGGCACCAAGTCGACCTACAAGCTGATCGAAGCGCTCGCCGGCGCGATGGCTGCACAGATCCAGGAGCTGGTTCCGCACGCGCGTGTGATCATCCAGCTCGAGAAGCTCGCTCCGCCCTGCCCCGGCGTTCCCGCTGCGTGTGGCGTGCGACTGGTACTCCCCCCGGCTGGAGACCGATGAGCTTCACGTTCACCACGCCGGTCCGGTTTTCGGACATCGATCACGCCGGCATCGTTTACTACCCGCGGTTCTTTCACCTGTTCCATCTCGCCTTCGAGGAGCTGTGGCGCGCGCGGATCGGCCCCCGCGCCTACAGCGAGCTGATCGATCGGGATCGGGTCGGGTTTCCCGCGGTGCGCGCCGAATGCGATTTCAAAGCGCCGCTCAAGTTCGGCGACAGCGCCGAGATCGAGCTCACGGTGCCGAGGCTCGGCGCAAAGTCGATCACGTTTCGGTATCGCGTATTTCGGTCCGCGGATGGCGAGACCACGCCGCAGGTCACCGATGACCGCGAGCGTCGCCTGTGCGCCGATGGGACGGTGGTCTGTGCCGTCGTCGATCTAGCTCGATTCGTTGCGATGCCAGTCCCCGAGCGCGTGGTTCAGATGCTGTCGGATCTCGTCGTACCGTGAGGACCTCGACACGAAGCGCAAAAAAACCGCTGTTAGCCACGACCGGGCTTTACGATGCGAGGCGACTCGGAGTAAGCCCCCCGCATGCTCGAGCGTGACCCAAAGACCCTTGCCCGCCTCCAGGCGGTCGTCACCGCGCTGATCGAGCATCGCGTGTCGACCTCGCTGATCGACGTCGAGCGTGCGCTGGCTCGCTGGCGCGACGGGTCGCACTCCGCACTGGCCGCCCACGGCGCCGTGCTTCGCCATGCCGCTCGCTGCGAGCGCACGGTCGAGCGGGTCACCGCAGCCGCCGGCGACCGCCCCGAGGGCATCCTGCGGGATGCCGTGGATGCAGGCCTGATGACCAGCGACGAGTTCGTCGAATTGGTTGGCAAGCCGGCCACCGACATCCCCTCGATCGATGCGCTGCGCGATGACGATGACGCTTCGGCTCCCGACAAGCGCCGCACCCTCGAGGCCTTGCTCGGCCGTGGCCCCGTGCTGGTGCACGTCGATGCGCGCCGCTCCGAGGTGTCCGTGCCGTCGCGGTTCCGCGCCGATGCCAGCCTGGTGCTGCGATTCGGTCACAACCTGTCGCCTGCGATCATCGATCTCGTGGTCGATGACGACGCGATTGCCGGCACGCTGACGTTCGCGGGTCAGCCGTTTCGCTGCGTGCTGCCGTGGACCGCGGTGTACGCCGCGATGGTCGA
>JACCYD010000136.1 GCA_013696695.1 Deltaproteobacteria bacterium
GCATCAACGCGACCGAGCTGCGCGCGAAGGTGATCGGCGAAGGCGCGAACCTCGCGATCACGCAGCGTGCGCGCACCGAATACTTGATGGCCGGCGGCCGCGGCAACACCGACGCGATCGACAACTCGGCCGGCGTCGACTGCAGCGACCACGAGGTCAACCTCAAGATCTTGCTGTCACCGCTGATGACCACCGGCGCGATGTCCCGAGAAGATCGCGACACGTTCCTGCGCGAGCTCGAGCCGGACGTCGGCGCGGCGTGCCAGCTCGACAATTATCTCCAGAGCGCGCTGCTCTCGATGGAGGCCTCGCGGTCGAAGAAGCACGGCTCGCAGTTCGTGGATCTCTTGTCGTATCTCGACAAGCACGGCCTCGATCGCGTCGCCGAGCGGATCCCGCCCGACGAGGAGCTACAAGCGTGGCTCGCCGCAGGCAAGGGCCTGCCGCGCAACTTGCTCGCGGTGCTCGTGGCACACACCAAGATGGATCTCTACAACCGCGTGCTGCACTCGCGGATCCCGGACCTGCCGCTGTTCCAGCCGTTCTTGTTCTCGTACTTCCCACCCAAAGCCGCCGACAAGTACAAGGACCTGGTCGTCAAGCATCACCTCCGGCGCGAGATCATCGCCACGGTGGTCACCAACGCCATCATCAACCAGGCGGGCTGCACGCTGCTCGTCGAGCTCGCGAAGGAAACCACCGCGCCGCTCGAAGAACTGGTGGTTCGCTACTTCATCTGCGACGAGCTTCTCGAGGGTCGCAAGCTACGCGCTGCCGTTCACGCCGCGGACTTCAAGGTGCCGGCGGCCGATCAATACGCCGCGCTACTCGCGTTCGAGGAGGTCCATCGCAGCCTGTTGCGGTGGTGGATCTGGAACGAAGGAACCGACGGTAAGTCGGGTTGGAAGCTGTCGCCCGACGACGTCGCGAAGACCAAGCCAGAGATGGAGAAGGCGATCGCTGCCCTGGTCGCCTCGCTCGAAGGCAAGGCACGGCTCGCGGTCGATGCGCGTGCCCACGATCTCCAGCAACGGGGATTCGATGCCGAGGCAGCCACCACGCTCTCGCAGGCAGCGCTGTTGCGAGAGACCTTCGCGATCCTATCCGCCGCGAAGTCCGCGAAGCTACCGCTCTCCGAAGCGGCGACGCTGTATCACCGCGTCGGCCGCCAGCTTCACCTCGACGTCGTCGATGAAGTTCTCCTCGGTCAGCTTCCGAGCAACGTGTGGGAGCGCCGATTCCTGACCTCGCTCGAGCGCGAAGCGTCGGCGATCCGCCAGCGCGGCGTCGGCAAGCTCGCGGCAAATCCGCAGCTGCCCGAGCATCACAAGGACTGGCTCGATCGCATCGGCGATTCGCTGCGAATGGTCAAGCAGCTCGGTGCCCATGGCCTGGTGCCGCTGTTCCTGATCCTCGAAGATTATCGTCTGCACACCTAGCTGTTGCTGCGACCGAGGCAACCCGCCGCCGCGCGTCGCAGACTCGACGTGGAGTGCCCGGAACGTGGCGCGGTTCGAACGTGGCGGCACAAGGCGAGCGCGAGGATCAGCAACACCCGTGCATGAATTCGCGCCTGCTTGCCGCCTTCGCCGGAGCGCTGACGCCGAGGCCCTCGAACCACCGACGTTCTCGAGCGCCCACGGAGTATCTCGAGTGTGGCGTTGTGAGGGCGCCACCCACCGCCGTTCCGCAGAGGCTCGCGCGCACACCTCCCGGGTGTTTCTACTTTTCGAAGACCGAAGACATGAACCTCGGTGCGACGTGGTGATCGATTTCTCTTTGCCGAGGTACTCGTCCCATGACGTGCGGTTCGCGGGCCCAGCGCGCTTTTCGCGACGCCATTTCGTCGAACGCGTGCTTCAGCTCGAAGCCGGCACGTCGTAGATGCTGATCGGTTCGTAACGCTCCAGCGCCCCGTGTAGCAACCAGGTCTCCGGCATCGCGACCAGCAGGCGCTCGTAGCCCTCCGGCGCATTCCAGTACGCCGGTTGCTCGGCCCAGCCATAGAACGCCATCGCGCTCGAGTACGGATCGAGCTTCCACGTCCGAGCGACATAGCGCTCGTTCTCGCGGTGCTTACGCCAGTTGTTCAAGACGTACGACAGGCAGTGGCGCGCTTGCCGCGGGTTCGTGATCACCTCGGGGTGATAGCGATCGACGAACACGCGACCTCTGCGCTTGACGCCACGACGCGTGATCGCCGCGTTTAGCGCACGCGCCGCCGAGATCTGGAACGCCTGGAGCCCGCGCGCGAGGTGCTTCTCGTCCGTGGCCTCGACCAGAAGGTGAATGTGCGTGCGCTGGATGCTGATGTGGACGATCCGGAAGTCAGGCCGCCCGAGCACGACGCCGAGCGCGAACCGGATCGCCAGAAAGCAGTCCCGTTTGCGGAGCGAGCCAATGTCACGCTCGACCCGCAGTACGACATGCACGGGGTTCGATGCCGCGAGCCCGAGCCGCGGGCGGTGTGGCTCGCTCTTGCGGGGCTTCACCTGCTTGCGGCCGGCACCGGCGCGTCTACCTCCGTGGGTGCGGAAAGTCATCTCTTGCTGGACGTGCCGCTTGCGCCTTCTCGCCATCGGTAACTCATAGCATGAATATCTTGATTGCGCCGATATATTATGTACCTTGTCACAAGTTCACCCATACTTCGTGTCGGAGCGCGATGATTCACGTCGTCAGACGCCTACAAACGGCTGTGTAAGCAGCCTCGACCTGTCAGTTGCATCGGTTTACGTGCCGCGTCGCGGACTGCGCCGTCGCCGCATGGCCTCCGTCGAAGAAAACATCGATTTGCTGCTCGCACCGAAGTTCTTGGTCGGTCTTCGAAAGTAGAACCATCCGAAGGTGGGCGCCGACCTTGGCGGCATGGGAACGGCGGTGTGGCGCCATCCCAACGCCACACTCGAGATACTCCGTGGACGCTCGCGAACGTCGGTGGTTCAAGCGTCTCGGGTCCGGCGTCAGCACTCCGGCGAATCGAAGGCGGCAAACGCAACTGGAGGATCTGCCTGTTACCGATCCAC
>JACCYD010000197.1 GCA_013696695.1 Deltaproteobacteria bacterium
GCCGTCGCGGTCAGGATCGCGAGCAGCACCGCCGCGACGGTGACGGCCGCGCGGTTGCGGCGCAGCCACCGCTTGATCAGCGTCCATCGATCGTAGCTGTGCGCGCCAACCAGCTGGCCGGTGGTGAAGCGCCGGAGATCCTCGGCGAGCTCCTTCGCCGTCGGATAGCGATCGGCCGGATCGCGCGCCATCGCCTTGTCGACGATCGCGATCAGATCGGCGGGCGCGGTGTCAGCTTCGAGCCGCGGCGGCGGACCGCTGTCGACGAGTCGGAGCAGCTCGCCAACGGTCTTGGGCCGCAGCGTGGTGTACGGCGCGGCGCCCGAGAGCAGGTGATAGAGGATCGCGCCGAGGGCGTAGACGTCCGCGCGTGGATCGAGATCGTCGCCGCGCGCTTGCTCGGGTGGCATGTAGGCCGGCGTGCCCATCACCGAGCCCGCGAGGGTCTGCCCCTCCGCTGCCTGCGTTGGCAGGGGCGTCACCGTCGGAGCGAACGCGTCGTCGTCCTCGACATCGGTGAGCCGCTTCGCGAGGCCCCAGTCGATCACGACGGTCTCGCCAAACTTACCGACCAGCACGTTCGCCGGCTTGAGATCGCGATGGATGATCTTTTCAGCGTGCGCGTATGCGAGCGCATCGGCGACGGCCACCAGCGTGGGCAGCAAGGCGAGGCGTTGCTCGAGCGTCTTTGCCTTCGCGAGCACATCCTCGAACGAGCTGCCATCGACCAGCTTCATCGCGTAGAACGGCTCGTCGTTCGCCCACTTGCCGAGCTCGTAGACCGGCACGATCGCCGGGTGCTGGAGGTTCGCCGTCAGCAGCGCTTCGCGCATGAAGCGCTTCGCGATGTCCGATGACGAACCGAGCATCTCCTTGATCGCGACCAGCCGGCCGGTGCGTTTATCGCGTGCGCGCACGATGCGACCGAGACCGCCTCGCGCGAACTCGCCGAGCATCGTGTAATTCGCCTGATCGACGATCGTGAGCTGCGCATCGTGAGCCGCCGCGGTGTTCACGGCCGCGCGTGGGCCGCTCGGCATGACGCCGCTCGGCATCACACCGCTGGGCATCCGTGTCGCTTCGAGTCCCGAGCTGTTCGCAGGTGCGACCGTGGCCTCGAGCCCTGACGGACGCGACGGAGGCTCGGTCGGCGCGACCGTCGCCTGCATTCCCACCTCGTCGTCGGTCGGCGACGCCACACGCCACGGTAACACCCTATAATGAGCGTCGATGCTGGATGACAAACAGAAGCGCACGTTCATCGCGCTGGCGTGCAAGGTCGCGTGGGCCGACGGTGTGGTGACCGAGGAAGAGCGTGCGAGCGTCGCCGCGATCGTGAGCCGCCTCGGTGGTTCTCCGATCCAGCCAGCGGAGCTCGATGCATGGCTGAAGACGGGGGCGCCGCCGGCCGAGCTGTCGGAGCTGCCGCCCGCGATCGGCGACATGTTCATCTACGAGGCGATGAAGCTGGTCGAGGCCGATCACGACATGTCCGACGCCGAGATGCGGATGATCGAAGACCTGGTCGCGCGCGTCGCGAAAAAGCACGAGGGCACGACGGTCGCCAAGATCGCCGTGGTCAAGCGCCCGTTCTAGCGGCTTGCCGCTCCGGGATTCGCTGCCACACTGCCTGCCCCATGGCCGAATACGATCTGTTCGAAACCGACGGCGTGCCGATCAAGGCATGGACCCGCGGCGTCGACATCGAAGCGTCCGCACGTCGCCAGCTCGAGAACCTCGCGAGGCTCCCGATCGTGTTTCGTCACGTCGCGGTGATGCCCGACGTGCACTTCGGGATCGGCGCCACGGTGGGCAGCGTGGTCGCCACCGAGAAGGCGATCATTCCCGCAGCGGTTGGCGTCGATATCGGCTGCGGGATGATGGCGGTCGAGACCTCGATGTCCGGAAGCCAGCTGCCCGATTCACTCAAGGAGCTGCGGCTCGCGATCGAGAAGGCCGTGCCGCACGGGCGCACCAACGACGGTCGCCGCGGTGATCGCGGCGCGTGGCGCAGCGTGCCCGACCGCCCGAGCGTCGCGTGGCGCGATCTCTCGCGCGAATACAAGCGGATCTCCGACAAGCACCCGAAGGTCGGCCAGGGCAACGACGTCAATCACCTCGGCACGCTCGGCACCGGCAACCACTTCATCGAGGTCTGTCTCGACGAGCGCGATCGCGTGTGGTTCATGCTGCACTCCGGGTCGCGCGGCGTCGGCAATCGGATCGGCTCGTACTTCATCGAGCTCGCGAAGCGCGACATGCAGCGTCACGAGAAGAACTTGCCCGACAAGGATCTCGCGTACCTCACCGAGGGCACGCGGCACTTCGACGATTACGTCCAGGCGGTCGAGTGGGCGCAGAAGTACGCGATGACGAACCGCGAGCTGATGATGGATGCTGTCATCGCTGCCGCGCGCGACGAGGCCTGCAAGCTGCCGCCGTTCGAGCTCGGCTCCACCGCGGTCAACTGCCACCACAACTACGTGACCACCGAGCACCACTTCGGCCGCGACGTGTTCGTCACCCGCAAGGGCGCGGTGCGTGCGCGACTCGGCGATCTCGGCATCATCCCCGGCTCGATGGGCGCCCGCAGCTACATCGTTCGCGGCAAGGGCGAGCCGCAATCGTTCTGCTCGTGCAGTCACGGCGCCGGTCGCGCGATGTCACGCGGCGAAGCGAAGCGGCGCTTCACCGTCGAGGATCACGTGGCGGCGACGCAAGGCATCGAGTGCCGCAAGGATGCGAACGTGATCGACGAGACGCCGATGGCCTACAAGCCGATCGACAAGGTGATGGCCGCGCAGGCCGAGCTCGTCGAGGTCGTGCACGAGCTTCGTCAGGTCGTCTGCGTGAAGGGCTAGATGCGGCATTACAAACACTTCAACACCACACCCGAGGCGACCGAGCAGTGCGAGCTCGCGCTGCGGGATGACGGCAACTTCGTGTGGTTGATCTCGAGGTCAGAAGCCGACGGCGGAGCCGTCAGTCACGACGCGCGCGGTCACTGGACGCAGAGCGGTGACACCATCACGTTCGAGATCGCCGTTCGGTCGAGCGAGGAGGCACCGGTGCCGATCACCGCGACCGTGGTTGGTGACAGGCTCGAGATCGCCGGCTTCGGGACGTTCGCTTGACCGTCGAGATCGATGGTAGTCACGGCGAGGGCGGCGGCCAGATCCTTCGCACGTCGCTCGCGCTGTCGATCATCACGCGCCGGCCGCTGGTGATGAGCAACATCCGGGCGGGGCGCGCGAAGCCCGGCCTTCGCCGCCAGCACCTGACGTGCGTGCAAGCCGCGGCCGCGATGTGCAACGCCGAGCTCGAGGGTGCCGCCGTCGGCTCGCAACACCTCCGGTTCACGCCGCGCGAGGCGACGGAAGCAACCGAGCTGGCGTTCGACATCGGCACCGCGGGCTCGACCACGCTGGTCGTGCAGACGATCTTGATCCCCGCGATTGTGACCAGACGCGCGCTGCGCTTCACCGTCGAGGGCGGCACCCACAATCCGATGGCGCCACCGTACGACTTCCTCGATCGCGTGTTCGCGCCGCACCTTCGCGAGATGGGCGCACGCGTCGAGCTGTCGCTCGAGCGCTACGGCTTCGTGTCGGGCCCACCGGCAGCGGCGCCAAAGCCCGATCGCCGCGAACACGAACGGGCTAACAATGATCGGCGTCGCGATCGCCGTGACTTCTACGACGCCGAGGTCGCCGAGCGCGGCAAGCTGGCCGTCACGATCGAGCCGCAACACTGCGAGCGGCTCTCGCATCTCGATCTCACGGTGGCCGGACCAATCACGTCGCGTCATGCGATCGCGCTGATCGCCGGACTCCCGACGCATGTCGCCACGCGCGAGCTCGAGGTCGTTCGCGAGCGGCTCGGCTTCGAGCCGTTCGAATGCGAGGTGCGCGAGCTAGGCGGTGGTCCGGCCAATCTGCTGTTGATCGAGATCGAGCGCGGCACGATGCGAGAGCTGGTCACCGTGCACGGCGAGAAGGGCCTGCGCGCGGAGACCGTCGCTGCGCGTGCCTCCGACGAGCTCGCGGCGTATCTCGCGGCCGATGTTCCCGTCGGAGAACACCTCGCAGATCAGTTGCTGTTGCCGCTGGCCGTCGCGGGTGGTGGCCGGTTTCGCTGCGCTGCGCCATCGCTTCACGCGACGACGAACATCGACACCATTCACCGTTTTCTGGAGATCCCGATCCGCATCGAGCCCGATGGCGCGACTGCCGTGATCGAGATCGGTTGAGAAACGAAAGCGAGCCTACGGATCCGCGGCGGGGTGATCGCGTCAGATTTCTGGCGCGAGATCCGAAACCCGATCAGCTGTTACGTTGCTTGGTTGTCGAGATCTCCAGATCTGTGCACGATGCGCGCGTGGAACGTCTGGGTCGGTTCGAGCTCGTCCAGCACCTCGCGACGGGCGGTATGGCCGATGTCTATCTCGCTCGCCGGTTCGGGCTCGGTGGCTTCGATCGCCAGCTCGCGATCAAGACGCTGCGCGGCACCGATGACACGTTCATCGGTATGTTCCTCGATGAAGCGCGCCTGCTCTCGAAGCTGCATCATCGCCATATCGTCCAGACCTATGAGGTCGACTGCGATGACGACGGCAACTACTTCATGGTCATGGAGTACGTCGATGGCCACACCGTGCGGCGCGTGCTGCAAGAGTCCGTCCAGCGCGACATGCCGCTGCCGCTCGACTTCACGCTCACCATCGCCACGTCGATCGCGGCGGCGCTGCACCACGCGCACGAGCACGACGTCATTCATCGCGACGTGTCGCCATCGAACGTCCTCGTGGGGCGTGATGGCGCGGTCAAGCTGATCGATTTCGGCATCGCGAAGTCCGAAGATCGCGCGACGCGTACCGCCGTCGGCTTCGTCAAGGGGAAGGCCGGCTACATGGCGCCGGAGCAAGTTCGCGGGTACGACGTCGATCATCGAGCCGACGTGTTCGCGCTCGGTATCCTGGCGTACGAGCTCACCACGCGCCGCCGCGCGTTCCCCGCCGGCTCGGTGGAAGAGCAGCTCCGCATGCTCACCGAAGCCTCGGTCGCGCCGCCCGCGTTGATGGTCGACGGCTATCCGCGCGAGCTCGAGCGCATCGTGATGATGGCGCTCGAGGAGCAACCCGAGGAGCGTCACCTCGATGCACGCTCGATGCAGCTCGCGCTCGAACGCTTCGCGATGGAGCACCACATCACGCTCGGCGGCGAAGTCGTCGCGCGCGTGATGCGCGAGCTGTTCCCGCAGCGTCCGAAGACCGATCTGATCGAGGAAGACACCGTGCCGTACGATCTCGATGTCTCGTTCGAGGACGTCCTCGCGGGGATGGCGACGCCGACGCCGGTGTGGACCGCACGCCCCTGCTAGAGTCCGGGCGATGTCGGAGACGTCGCTGCGCTCGACGCTGATCGCTCTCGGTGCACTCAACGCCGCGCTGTCGGTCGCCGCGGGCGCGTTCGGCGCGCACGGCTTGCGCGATCGACTCGAGCCGCGCGCACTCGAGATCTTCGAGACCGCGGCGCGCTATCACATGTATCACGCGCTCGCGATGGTGCTCGCCGGGCTGCTCGCGGCCCGTGGCGGCTCGCTCGCTCCGGGGGCGCGCACCGCCGGCTGGATGTTCCAGGTCGGGATCGTGGTGTTCAGCGGCTCGCTCTACGCGCTCGCGCTCACCGACATCAAGGTGCTCGGCGCGATCACACCACTCGGTGGCGCGGCGTTCCTCGCCGGGTGGTTGTGGCTCGCCTATCGGGCTTGGGGAGCCCGGCGCGGCTGATCTCGCGGGGCAATCTGACTCGCGGGCGACGAAGACGTTAACGAAAGATCTTCGACGGGTCTGGTGCGTTGCAGCCAGCCAACTCAACCGTCGAGGATCTGATGCCCACCACGAGTTTCTCCCGCAACGTTCGCAACCCGGCGACTGTGGCCGTGTCGCTGTTCGTTCTGCTGTTCGCCCTGCTTGGCAGCGTGCTCGCGGAAGGGCGCGGCCGCGGCCCGCAGCGCCAGCCGACGCCGCAAGGTCCGGTCCGGCACGAGACCAAGTTCCGTCAGGTCCCCGGCGCGAGCCTCGAGATCCGCGCGACCACGTACGATGGCTCGACGAACGGCACGCTCACCGTCGAGATCCGTAATCCGGCGAAGACCGCGCAGAAGTTCGCGGCGACGGGCCTCTACTTCGTGCCCGAAGGTGATCCGGATCAGGCGCCACAGCGCCTCGGTGCGGTCGGCCCGATGCAGATCACGCGAGGCGACGGCAAGGAGAAGACGGAGCTCGTGATCGCGGCCGGCGCGACCGTCGAGGTCAAGCTCGACGTGTTCTGCATCGATTCGCATCGGTCGAGCCCGTCGCCGCAGAACGTGTTCAACGTCGGCGTGTCGCGCTTGCCGAAGGAGCTGGCCGCCACGATCGAGGGTCGCGCCGACAATGCCGTGCGAGCGAAGCGCGCCAGTGGCGCGGCCGCGCGCCCGGCGGCGAAGTCGGAGATCCAGTCGGAAGTCTGGAAGTCGCGCGACGCGAAGTGGATCAAGCTCGACGGCGAAGGCCAGCAGGAAGCGACGAAGTAAGCTAGTTAGTTAGCTCGCCGGACCTTCGACGTCGCTCGTCGACAGCGACTCCTCCGCTGAGCCCTCGAGGATCTGCATCGCGAGCTTCGCCGGCATCGCCAGCTGCCCCTCGGGAAACTTGATCGCGAACGGCACCGGCATGTCCTTGGTGTCGATCCAGCGGCCATTCTTCGGACGCGAGACTTCACCCGCGAGCGCGCACAGCTCGAGCACGGCGGTCCAGTACTGCGCCGGGTTCTTTTCCTTATCGAGGATCGCCTTGCGGCGCCGCCCCTCGAGCGTCTTGAGCGCGCCCGCTAGATCGGTGGCACCGACCGAGGTGCGCAGGTGATACGCGAGGGCGTTGAACGCCTGATCGACGATCGCCGCGACGGCGGCGCGCGCGGCCGGTACGCGGATGGTCTCGCCGCCGCGATCGCAGCTCGACGCCCCCGCACGCGTCACCGCGTCGACGAGAAAATCGGGGAGTGCGGGGCCGGCGGCATACCGCACCTCGCCTTTGCCCGCGTACTTGACCTCGATGACGCGCTGCGCGTTGAGCACGCGCGCCACGGCCATCACTACCGACAGGCTCGGCACCAGTGCCATCGCCGCGGCATTGCGCTCGTCCTCGACGATCACGATCGCGCTGCCGTTCGGCTGCGGCTTCACACGATCGACTTTATGTAGCCGCGCCCACAAGCCTGCACCTTACGCCACATTTCTCGTGCTGTCGCTCCACCAAAAATCCTCTCGACGAACGCGAGCCCCAACCCAACGTTGAGACATCGAATGGCAGTCAGAGGAGGAGGAACGATGAGGGAGCGCCAACAATGAGCTATCGCAACGATCACGATGCCGCCTTGATGCGCGTCGATGCGCTCGAAGCGGAGGTCGCGCGGCTGCGCCAAGCCGCCCCACCCACCATCCCTTCCAGGCCCACCGAGCTCGGGCTTCGAACAAAATTCGCGTTCGCGGGTCTCGCGCTGGCCTTCGTCGGAATCGTGGCCAAGATCGCGACGAGCTCGATCGACACCGCCGAGAGCGCCCCGACGCCGGTGCTGGGGCCCGCGAAGCCCATCCCGAAGCAGGCCCGCGGGCTGCGCGCGTGCATCGCCGACATCGCGCCGGTCCGCGACGTCGTCAACGAGACGACCGCGGATCCGCGTGGCGGCACCTCGCCGCTGGCGTGGATAGAGCGCACGGGCGCGGCCTGCCGCAGCGACATCTCGAGCGTCGCGACGTCGTTGACGATGCCCGAGGATCTCCGCGGCATGCTCGAGCGATGGAGCACCGCCGAAGACGAGCTCGCCGGGAAGATCTCGCTGATCGTCGTCTACTACGGCAACGATCCGTACGCGCTCAACAACTACGCGACCGCTGCGCAGCTGTGGCGCGAGTATCGCCAGGCGCGCTCCGCTCGCGACGTCGTGCTCCGCGACCTCGCGCCGGTGCTCGCTCAGGAGCCTTCGCTCGGCGGCTAACGGTGGTAAGCAGGCCGTGATGAGCCGGCTCGGGGAACTGCACGTCAAGGTCGACGGCTTCTTCGACCGGGTAGCCGCGCGCCACGGCGACGACATGCAGTGCGCCACGGGCTGCAGCGATTGCTGCCACGTGCGGCTGACGATCACCGAGGTCGAGGCCGCGGCGATCCGCGCGCTGGTCGACACCTGGCCGCCGGAGCAGCGCCGCACCCTCGGCGACACCGGCCCCGCCGAGCACTGTGCCGCGCTCGACGCGAGCGGCCGCTGCAAGATCTACGAGGCCCGGCCGATCGTCTGCCGGTCGCACGGGGCCCCGATCCGGATGCGCAAGAGCTCGCTGCCGGTCATCGAGTCCTGCTTTCGTAACTTCACCGAGACCGAGCCAGCTCCGGACTGCGTCCTCGATCAGGAGACGCTGTCGGCCCTCACCCTGGCGGTCGACCGCGACGCCGGGGGCACCGGCGAGCGGGTCGAGCTGGCGGGGCTGGTGAGCGACCTCGCCCGCGTGTAGAGTTCGCGACCGTCAGATGTCGATCGAAGACTACGTTCCGCTCGCGCACGCGCGATTCAAGCACGTTTCCGCATCGATCTTCACCCGCAAGCTCGCGCCGGATTGCATGGCGCATCGCTGCACCATGGTCGACGAGCATCGCGAGAAGCTCGATGCTTGCTGCCAGTACGGCTGCGACGTCGACCTCGGCGAGCGCGCCGCGATCCTGGCAAAGCGCGACGACATTCGCGCGCTGCTTCGCCCCGAGGCTCGCGATGCGGAGTGGTTCGGCACCGAGGAAGAAGTCGATCCTGACTACCCGTCCGGGAAGTGCGTTCGCACCCAGACGCTCGACGGCGGCTGCCTCTTCCTCGCGCACGACAAGCGCGGCTGCGCGATCCATCGCGCGTCGCTCGAGCGCGGTTGGGATTTTCGCGGCATCAAGCCGGCGATCTGCCGGTTGTTCCCGCTGACCTACGATCGCGAGTGGATCGAGATCGCCGAGGAGTACGCCGAGTACTCGTGCGCGCACGTCGAGGGTCCGAGTCTCTATCGCCTGACGCGCGACATCTTCGCCGAGCTGTTCGGCGAGGAGCTCGTGATCGCGCTCGATCACGTCGAGCGGCAAGTCCTGGCAGATCAGCCGAAGAAGTTGCCGGTCGTCAAGGCGACGGCGTCGGTCTAGCTGTCGACAACACCCACCTCCGCCGACGTCGGGGCCAAAAAAATCCGCGACCGAACCAGCGGGCTGCCCCACTTCTATTTGCATGAGGGCAATTAACAGCTTGGTCTTGGCTTCGTCTCTGATCGCGTGCGGGAGCGACGACGCGATCGACTCCGACGAGGAAGCGCGGCGCACCTATCTCGCGCTCGACGCATCGATCGGCAAGTCGCTCACGCTCGGCTTCGAAGGGTTCGGGGTTGGCGACAATGCGAACATTCCAGATCAGATGACCACCGGCGTCGAGGCCGGAACCCTGCTGATCACCGGCAAGGTCGACGCCGGCAACTCCGATAACAAGGGCATGAAGCTCAACGTCGGCATGGTCGACTACAGCGATGGCGCGGTCGAGATCAACGACGATGGCGAGACCGTGTTGATCGTCTTCAACACCGATCCCGATCCATTGTTGCAGCCGCTGTTCGACATGAAGCTGATGAACTATCCGAACGGCACGTTCCTCGGCACGCTGATCGGCACCTACTTCATGTCCGGCGACGACATCAACGGCGAGGCCGCCATCAACGTGTCGTTCACCGGCGAGACCCAGGACGACGGCACCGGCGCCACCGAGCGCAAGCCCGGCACGATCCAGATCACCGGCAGCGTGGTGACCGAGGACGGCGGAACGTTCGTCGTCGACGTCACGCTGTAGCGAGGCGCGGTACGATGACCGCGGCGTGAACGACGAGGAAGACGTCGCGAAGACTCGAGACGAGCGACCATCGAGTCGTCGCGAGCCCCCGCGTCTCGATCATGCCGACACGCTCCCGGCGGTCGAGGTGCGGCCCTCCTCGGGCATCCTCGACGCGAGTCGCCGTTACACGCTCGGTGCCGAGATCGCACGTGGCGGCATGGGGCGCGTCGTCGAGGCGACCGATACGTTGCTCGGGCGCCAGGTCGCGCTCAAGGCCGCACTCGCCGACGAGCCCGATGCGGTGCGACGGTTCGCGCGCGAGACCCAGGTCACGGCGAGACTCGAGCATCCCTCGATCATCCCGGTGTACGACGCGGGTCGCACGACCGATGGCCTGCCCTACTACGTGATGCGCAAGGTCGCCGGGCGACCGCTCGAGGCGCTGATCCACGAACGGCGCACGATCGACGAGCGGCTCGGACTGCTGCCGAACGTGCTCGCCGCCGTCGAGGCGGTTGCCCATGCACATGGCCGCGGCGTGCTGCATCGCGATCTCAAGCCGGGCAACATCCTGGTCGGCGAGCTCGGCGAGACCGTCGTGATCGACTGGGGTCTCGCGAAGGTGATCGACGACGTCGACGACGCCCCAGTTGCGGAGGATCCGAACGCCGGGCTCGATGCCGAGCTCAAGACGCGCGCCGGTCAGGTGGTCGGCACGCCGGGCTTCATGGCGCCGGAGCAGCTGCACGGCGAGCCCGCGACCCGCGCGTGTGATGTCTACGCCCTGGGCAGCTTGCTGTACTGCATGCTCGCGGGCGAGCCCCCGCATGCCGCGCGTAGCTCCGACGAGATGATCGCGCTCGCGCTGCGCGGCCCACCGCTGCCGATCGACGAGGTGATCTCCGGTGTGCCGGGCGAGCTGGTGACGATCCTCGAGCGTGCGATGGCGTACGACACGAGTGCGCGGTATTTGGACGCCGGTGCGC
>JACCYD010000210.1 GCA_013696695.1 Deltaproteobacteria bacterium
GGTCAGACGGCTCCTCGCCGAATGATCGGGCGAGAACGCATAATCCAAGTCCGTTCGCTTGAATCGGGCGATAACGCTTCATTTGCGGAGGAAGCTCTGGCCGTCGCGCTTCCACTGCGCCCTGACCAGTGGCTCGAGCGTGTCAGCGAGGCGAGAGCTTCCCGAACGGAGATACCGCGGATCCACGGCTTGGTTGCCTTGCACGTCGTTCGGCACGTTGGCGACGCGGACGAGGCGGGTCGCCGAGGGATCGAGCATCACGCCCGCAAGATCCTCTGGATTCGAACGACCGCGCTGGTCGTGGCAATCGAAGTCGATGCTGTCGACGCACGGCAGCAGCGGATCCCCGGCGAGCCGGCGCATCGAGATCGGGCTCGAGCTCCAGTTCACCTCGAGTCGCGCCGGCAGACCGCGCTCGATCACATGCTCGAAGTCGCTGAGCACGCCGTAGAGATACGTGGGCGAGCGGAAGCCGCCGCGGAGCGCCTTGCGCTGCTGCTCCTCGCCCTTCGACAGCGTCTTTTCACGTGCCTGCTTGCACGACAGCACGATCAGCTGACCGCGCAGGTGCTCGCGCTCGATCAGCCAGTCGGCGTAGACCAGGCGCGGAGCCTCGTCGTCCCAGTTCGCGTAGATGTCGGCGAGGAGCGTGCGCTCGGACTCGACGTGATCTGGAACGATGGCGTCGACCGCGGCAGTGATCTGATTGATCAGCTTGTGGTCGGACGCATCGAGAGGAGAGGCCGGCGGCTCGGCGAGGAGGAAGGGAGCCAGAATCCGGCGGCCGGAATTGTGGTGGTCGTAGTACGTGCCGGTGAAGTCGTGGAAGTCCTGGCGCAGCGAGTCGATCACGCGGGTGTCGCGCGTGCGGGCGATCAGATCCCACGCCGACTTCCAGTACTGCCCGCGCTCGGGGCTGATGGTGCTGTTGACGGCGAGCTCGGCGAGCCGATACGCGATCCGCGGATCGTCGGGCAGCGTCGACAGCGCGACCACGTGCTCGGTGGCCGCCGCGGCGCCGCCGACGTGGAGGTGGCGAGCCAGGCGGGGCATCTCGCCAGCCGGGTCGCGATCGAACGCGGCCTGCCACATCGCATGTGCAGACTTCGCTTCGGCCGGGAACGTTGCACGATCGCTCGGAAGCAGGCGGCTCGCGCGATCGATCAGATCGGCGAGCTCGGGTGCACGCTTGGCGTCGTCGTCGACGATCGCCAGGCATCGAGGAGGGCGGCGATCGTCTCGGGCACGCGCTTCGCGATCGCGTGGGCGAGGGCGCGTGGGGTGGCGGGCCGGTCTCGGCCTTCGACGGTTTCTTCCCGCCGGTGATCTTGGCCGTCGACATCTCGAGCTTCTTCGCCTGCTTCTCGAGCTTCGCGATCGTCGCCTTGTCGACGGTGGCGGCGGGCAGGGCGGCGAGGCGCGTGCGGGTCTTCTCGATGGCGCTGTAGAACTTGCCCCAGAACTGCGACGGCTTCTTCACCTTCGCCTTCGGAAACTGCTTGCTCGCTTCCATCGGCAGGGCGAGCCGCTCGTCGATCGCGGCGATCACGCGACGGTCGCCGATCCGCTCGAGCAGCTTGTAGAGCCCGTTCCAGAACGGATAGGTCGAGCTCGATTGCGTCGGTGGATCGACGATCCATTCCGCGGCGGCACCGCTGATCCGCGGATCGTCGGCGAACGTCGCGAGCCGCTGCGCTGCGGTCGGCAGGAACGACACTGGGAGGTCGCGGATCACCGAGAGCAGACGGCCGACCGCGAGCGGATCGCGCGCTGTCGCGGCCTTCGTCCATGCGAGGTCATCCTCGATCGGCGGGTACGCGATCCGGGTCGACAGCAGATCGATCAGCTCGGCGAGCGCGGGAGCACGCGTCTCACGCCACGCGTCGAGCGCGGCAACGAGCGCAGCGGCGGCATCCCCACGAGTCAGCGCCTTTGCCACGCCGTCGAGGTTCGCGGTGGGAGCGCTCGACGCTTTCGCGGTGGGTTTCGCCTTCGCCGCGGGCTTGGATTTCGACACCTTCTCCGCAGTTGTTTTCGCAGTCTTACTACGCGCCACGTCCGCCAGCGTACGATGGATTCCATGGCGACGGATGACGAGCCCGACACTCAGGTGCGCGGCGTGCCCCTGCCGCGGCCAGAAGATCGCGAGGAGCGCGACGATACCAACGTGTCGTCGCACTACGCGATGGGTGAGGTGATCGGTCGAGGCGGGATGGGGGAGGTATCGCTCGCGCTCGATCGCAAGATCGGCCGTGACGTCGCGATCAAGCGGCTGCGTGCCGATGCTCCCACCGAGGACGATGTCGCTCGATTCATGCGCGAGGCCCGGATCCAGGCGCGCCTCGATCACCCGGCGATCGTGCCGGTCTACGAGCTTGGTAAGGATCAGGCGGGCAAGCCGTACTTCACGATGAAGCGGCTTGCGGGCACCACGCTGACCGACATGCTCAGCAGCCCGACCGCGACGCGGCAGCGGTTGTTGCGTGCGTTCGCCGACGTGTGCCGCGCGATCGACTTCGCGCATACGCGCGGCGTGGTTCATCGCGATCTCAAGCCCGGCAACATCGTGCTCGGCGAGTTCGGCGATGTCTACGTGCTCGACTGGGGCGTCGCGCGCGTGCTCGAGGACGCCGTGATCGCGGCCGACATCGAGACTCTCGAAGGCTCTTCGCAGGAGAGCCAGATTC
>JACCYD010000243.1 GCA_013696695.1 Deltaproteobacteria bacterium
CTCGTACATCGCTACCAGCGAACGCGCGCTGGCGATCCGGCACGCGAGCAAGGGCGTCAAGCTCGCGCCTGCGTCGAGCCTCGCCTACAACACGCTCGGTCGCGCGGAGCTGCTGCGGCACGACTACGACGCCGCGGCGATCGCGTTCCGTCAAGCCACCGAGCTCGACGCCGGCAACGTGTGGGCGTGGAACAACCTCGGCCTGGTCTACATGACGCAGAAGAACTACCAGGAGGCGGTCACCGCGCTCGTCGAGGCGACCGGTCGCAAGGGCGTCGAATCCTATATGTGGAACAACCTCGGGCTCGCGTACGAGCAGCTCGATCAGCTCGACGACGCACGCGATGCGTTCGACAGCGGCGCGAAGCTCGGCTCGGTCGCCGCGAAGGCGAGCCGCAAGCGCCTCGATGGTGTCGACTCGGTGAAGATCGCGAAGACGGACGAGGTCAAGAAGGACGTCGGCTTCGACACCCGCGAGCCGGAGCCGGAGCCGGAGATCGAGGGCCCGAGCGTCGACGATCCCGAGGTCGTCGGCGAGGACGAGCCCGAGGTCATCGACGTCGTTGTCGACGAGCGCGATGTCGAGATCGAGGAGGCGAAGCTCGAGGAGAAGATGGACGAGGAAACCAGGGTCGAGCCGAAGGCAGAGACCAACGTCGACGAGCCGAAGGCAGACGTCCCCAAGGTCGAGCCCAAGGTCGACGAGCCGAAGGTCGAACCCAAGGTCGACGAGTCGAAGGTCGAGCCCAAGGTCGACGAGTCGAAGGTCGAGGTGCCGAAGGCAGACGTTCCCAAGGTCGAGCCGAAGCAGATCTGAGCCGCGTCTGAGGATTTGGCCTGGTCCCGATTCGTGGACAGCCCGCCCGAACCGGATTTCAGCACGCGCGCGCCTCGAGCAAGCGCGCGCCGACCAGCGCCGGCTAACCTCGAGCCGAAGCTGATCTGATCGGCGCAGGTCGAAAACGGCCTCGCAATTCGATCGAGCCATGGGGCGGCCCCGCGCTAGACTGCGTCGACGTGGGTCGGCTCGACGACATCATCGAACGGAACAAGAATCCGAAGACCAGCTTCCGGAAGAGCAAGGTCGCGGCTTCGAGCCCCGTGTCATCATCGAAGCCAAGCGGCGACGACGGCGCCGGCAAGCCGATCGACAAGCTCAGCAGCGGCGACCAAGGCGCCGGCGGCGAAGACCGGCTCGCGCGGATCGTCGCGCGCAATCAGCGGGCGAATACCGGCCTCAAGAGGCGTCGGCTCGCGATGCCGGCCACCAATCCCACGGCGCCTCTCGTGTTCGAGTCCGAGCACGATCCGAAAGTCGGCCGGCTCGACCGGATCATCGCGCGCAACAAGAACCCTGACGCCAACTACCGGTGGCTCAAGGTCGGGCTCGCCGGCGTCGTGTTGTTCGTCGTGCTGGTCCTGCTGATCTTCACCGACCTCGCGGCGCCGCCCCAGGCGGCGTATCCAACACCGAGTGAGCCGGCTGCGAAGCCGAGCGGCGTTGGCGGCGTGAAGTTGTGGAAGCAGCCGAAGAAGTCCGGCTCAGCGGAAAAAGCTCAGCGCTGAACCGAAGGCGCGGCCGGCCGCCTTGGCTGCTTCGCCCGCTGCCTGCTTCACCGCACCGACCGATTCGATCCGCGCCTCTTGCAACTCGACGCTGCACACCGCACGCAGCGGGCGGCCGTGGCTCGAGAACATCGTGTAGCGCACGTTGAGCGACGTGATGATGCAGCGGAACGGTTTGCCTTCGCCCCACACGACGATGCAGAAGTGCGGGCGGCGCATCTCCGAGTTGGTCGATTCGGGATCGCGCACGGCCGTCAGGGTCTCGAGCTGCGTGACGATCGGCTCGACCGACGTGTGCGTCTCGTAGCCGTCGAACAGCAGCTCGAGGCTCATCGATCGCGTCGGTGCGCCGTTGAACTGATGGCTGTCCTGCGAGCTCGAGGTCGGGCCTTCGGGCGCGCCGTGCTCGCCCTTGGCCACCCACGGCACATCCTTCTTCACCGCGAGCTCGGCCGGGTTGTAGTGCGCGACGACGGTCAGCTCGGGTTCGTCGAGGCTACCGAGCGTCAGCCGCGCCTTGGCGTGAGCGAACGGGGTGCATTTCGGCGGCTCGGCCGACGGCTTGGGCTGCTGCTTCGTCGCACGCGTGGCGGACAGAGAGGCGAGAGCTCTGAGCTGCATGGACGAGCTCTTCGTCCGGTGCGCGCCGAGTTGCGAAGTTTCTCGGTTTGTACGTTTCGCGCCAGATCGCCAACCAGGGCAGGCACTTGAAGGGGTGGAGCGTGACCCGGTCAGGTGGGGCGGTACTCGCCGAACCGCTCCCGCAGCACATCGGCGATCTCGCCGACCGTGGCCATGGCCTTCACAGCGCCGACGATCGGCTCGACCACGTTGGCGGTTCCGGCGGCGGCATCGGCGAGCGCCTTGAGGGCGCGCTGGGTCTCCGCGGCGTTGCGGCGTGCTCGCACGGCCTGCACGCGTGCGACCTGATCGGCTTCGAGCTGCGGGTCGATCTTCGCGATCGGGATGGCTGCCTCGTCGGTCAGCACGTAGTCGTTGACGCCGACCACGATGCGTTCCTTGGACTCGACCGCGCGTTGATGCTCGTAGGCGCGGCGCTCGATCTCGCGCTGCGGGAAGCCTTGCTCGATCGCCTTCACCATCCCGCCGAGCGCGTCGATCTTCGCGAAGTAATCGCCGACGCGCGCTTCGATCTCCAGCGTGAGCTTCTCGACCGCCCACGAGCCGCCGAACGCATCGATGAAGTCGGCGGCGCCGGATTCGTGCGCGACGACCTGCTGCGTGCGCAGCGCGATCCGCGCGGCTTCCTCGGTCGGTAGGCCGAGCGCCTCGTCGTACGAGTTGGTGTGGAGCGATTGCGTGCCGCCGAGCACCGCGGCCATCGCCTGGATGGTCACGCGCACGATGTTGACCAGCGGTTGCTGCGCTTGCAGCGTGACGCCGGCGGTCTGCGTGTGAAACCGCAGCATGTGACTCTTCGGGTTCTTCGCGCCGAAGCGGTCTTTCATGATCCACGCCCACAGGGTGCGCGCCGCGCGGAACTTCGCGATCTCCTCGATGAAGTTGTTATGGACGTTGAAGAAGAACGACAGCCGCGGCGCGAAGTCATCGACGTCGAGCCCGGCGGCGATCGCCGCTTCGACATACGCGACGCCATCGGCGAGCGTGAACGCGACCTCTTGCACGGCATCGGAGCCGGCCTCGCGGATGTGATAGCCGCTGATCGAGACGGTGTTCCACTGCGGGACGTGCTGGCTGCAGTAGATGAACGTGTCCGTGATCAGGCGCATCGAACCGGCGGGCGGATAGATGTACGTGCCGCGCGCGATGTACTCCTTGAGGATGTCGTTCTGGATCGTGCCGCGTAGCGCACTGGCCGGCGCGCCCTGTTCTTCGCCGACCGCGATGTAGAGCGCGAGGAGAGTCGCGGCCGTTGCGTTGATCGTCATCGAGGTCGAGACGTCGGCGAGCGGGATGCCATCGAACAGGATCCGCA
>JACCYD010000252.1 GCA_013696695.1 Deltaproteobacteria bacterium
CTGTAACGGCCTCAACAACATCTGCACCGTCCCGACGCAAGCGCGCCCGTTCGATTGCGATATCCCCGATCGAACCGGTGACGACGAACCGGCGGCCGGCTTGCAGCTCGTGAATCTGTCGTGCGTCTCCGGCATTCGCGAGCTCCGCCAGTGCTTGTTCGAGGATGATCCCGGCGACTGGTTTCAGTTCGACGTGCCCGACAACTGCAGCGCCGTGCAGATCGAGGCGCAGCTGACGTTTCCGGTCGCGTTCGAGCCGGTGGCGATCCAGCTGTCGACCGAAGGTGGCGCGCCGGTCACGGTCGACACCGAGTGCGACCTCGACAACCAAGAAGCCGGCCAAGCCACCCGCTGCTTCCAGATGACGGTGCCGAACGGCACGCATTATGCGATCGGTCTCGTGCACTCGGGGATCGAGAACTGTGGCGGCGAATGCTCCCACAACCGCTACACGTTGAATCTGCAGCTCTCGACGCCCTGATACAGGCAGCGCAGCCGTCTGACTCTGCGACAACGACGAAGTTAAAAATCGGATCTTCGTCGGATCCCGCGCGTCGGCGCGTAGATGTCGAGATTCACCAACCTGGTTGTCGTCCTGTCCCTCGCAGCGTGCGAGACCGCTGCCCCGACCCAGTCGGCTCCCGTGTTCCCGGAGCCGGCCTCGAAGATCGAGGCGACCAAGGCGCCCGAGCCCCCTGCAGCGATCGCCGAGGTCGCGCCCGCGCCCGCACCTGCCGTCGCGCCGGTGAAGCCGAAGGCCGTCCCCAAGAAGACCGTCGCACCCGAGCCGGCGCCCGTCGCGATCGATGGTCGCATCGGCGAAGGCAAGGGCGCCTACTATCCGCCCGGGTGTCGACCGGGTAGCCGGATGATGTGCCGCTGGCGCGAGGACGTCGACGAGCGCGTGGTGCCGCGCGTCACCAAGAAGCCCAGCCCGGAGACCGCGACGGAGTCGCCATGATCGAGCTCGCCACCGACGTCCGGTTGCTGTCGCGATTCGTCGACGATCTCGGACGCACCGCGCCGAAGCCAATGCCGTCGCGGCCCGTACTCGCGGCGCACGCTACCGAAGATGTCGAGGCCGCGCGGTTCGCGTGGGCAACCCGGATCTCCGACGAGTACCGCTCGGTGGCAATCTTCGCCGAGCTACTCGGGCTCCTCTCCGACCTCGAAGCGCCGTTTCCCGCGCTGTGTGCCGTGCAGCGGCTGATCGGCGACGAGCTGCGCCACACGCAGATGACCGTCGAAGTCGTCGACTGGCTCGGCGGCTCGTCCGATCTCGAGATCGATCTACGCGATGTCGGCCTGCCGCCGCGCCGTGCGTCGGAGACCCCCGCAGCGCGTGCGCTGCGGATCGTCGCGCGCGAGATCGTGGTCGGCGAAGAGGAATCGATCTTCGCCCTCGCGGCGTATCGCAACGCGACGACGGATCCGGCGATCCGCGGTGTGCTCGAGCAGATCCTCACCGACGAGGTGCGCCACGCGGCAGCCGGTCGCGCGCTGCTCGCGCTGTTCGATCGCGGCGAGCTTGCCCGCGCGACCTCGGAGCTCCGCGCGAAGCTCCCCGAGTTGATGGCGGCCGATCGCGCGGATCTGCGTGCGCACTACCTCGACTCGGCGACCGGTGGACCGGGCCGCGCCCTCGGTGCGTGCCTCGAGCGCGCTGACCTCGAGGCGCTCTGGCAACGCGTCCTCGTATAAGCTCGGCCCCGTCGTGGGGCTCGAGTGGAATTGGCTGTGCCTGCCGTACCTGCTGTGCGCAGCGGCGCTGATCGCGGTCGCGGTGATCGCGGCGGTGATCCGCGGCGATCGCGTGATGCGGCTCGGCGCGATCGGCGCAGCGACCAACGCCGTGCCGTGGGCGCTGGTGAGTGCGGTGGTGACCTGGACCGACGACCCCGAGATCGCGACCATGCTGCTGCGGCTCGGCAATGGACCGATCGCGCTGGTCGGGCCGAGCTTTCTGTTGGTGTTGCTCGGCGTCAGCGGGCAGCTCGAGCGCAACCGCTGGCTCGCTCGCACGGCGGGCCTGATCGGCGTCGGGCTCTCGCTGGTGTGCTGGACCACCGATTGGACGATCGCGGGCGTGCAGGAGCTCGGGTCGGGGATCTTCTATCCCGCGCCGGGGCCGCTCACCGGGATCCACTTCTCGCAGGTCGCGCTGTGGCTGCTGATCGGCATCGCGATCGCACGGCGCACGACGGGAAGTGACGAACGCAAGAAGCTGGTACATCTGCTCGTCCTCGTGCTGGCGCTCGGCGCGGTGGGTGGCGTCGACATGCTGCTGGTCTACGACATCGCGGGCTCGTACCCGATCGCGTGGGGACCGATCCTGATCGCGGCGCTGCTGTCGATCTACTACGAGCTGCGCAGCGATCTGCTGCGCCCGCAAGGCATCGACTACGGTGTGGTGATCGAGATCCTGGCCTTCGCGGGCGCTGCCATCACGATCGCCGCGATCGCGCTGGTCCTCGAAGGCACGGCGGCCGTGATCCTGGCGACGGCGGCGAGTGCGGCGTGGGCGGTGACGCTCGGGATCGCGTGGGCACGAACGCGCGAGCGGCCGGTACGGATCGCGAGCGAGCGCGCACTCGAAGAGCTGGTGGCATCGCTCGGCGAGGTCGACACCGACGCGGCGATCGGCGAGCGGCTCGCGGAGCTGTGGCGCCACATCGGGATCGAGACGCACATGATCGAGCGCGTCGAGGGCGAGCTCCTGGTGACCGTCGGTGCCGCCGAGCTTCGCGCGCTACCTCCAACGGGCGGCAACACGCGGCCACTCGATCGCGAGCTCGCAGATTGGTTCGTCGCGCACGACGACGTGCTGTCGGCGGGAGATCTCGGCACCGCGCTTCTCGGCCCGATCCGGCCGAAGCTCGAGAGGCTGTTCGCGGCGCGCGGGGCGACGCTGATCGTGCCGCTCGTCGATCGCGGTTCGCTCGTCGGCATGGTCGAAGCCGATCACGAGAAGGCGCTACGCGAAGAAGAGCGCGGCTTGATCGTCGAGTCCGCGCGAGCGACGGCGCGCGCGTTGACGTTCGTCGCGCTGTCGAGGACGGCGGCGCGCGAATACGAGACCGCGCGGGAGGTCGAGGTGGCGGAAGCGATGCGTCTCCAGGCATCCGCGAGTCGCGATGACGAGCTCGGTCGGTGGGCGGTGGCCGCCGAGTACCGCACGGCGCGGCGCACCACCGGCGCGGGCTGGTCGGCGAGCCTGTTGCCCGACGGCCGCCTCGCCGTGCTGGTGACAGAAGCGCAGGCGCATGGCGTGGCAGCGGCGCTGGCAACCGCGGCATTGACCGGCGCATTTGCGGCCGCCACCCAGCCGAGCGCTGCGGTGAACCATCTCGAGCTCGACGATCTGATGGCCAGCCTTCGCGCGAGCGTCGAGGGCGTCGTGCGCGGCGGCGAGCCGGTGGGTGCGTTCATCGCGATCCTCGACGGAGAGGCGAAGTCGATCGCGTGGGCGTCGGCCGGACACCCGGGTGCGTTGATCGTCGGACCGGCGCCGGAAGCTGCCGCGACCGCGTCGTCGAGTGGCCTGACGTCATCGGCGATGGTGCTCGGTGGTGGTGGCGCGCGCCTCGGTGCGAGCCTCGAGATCGCGACCCGTGGCACGACGAAGTTGACGCCGGGCTCGCAGCTGGTGATCGCGTCGACCGGCCTGCGCGACGATGACGACATCGTGTGGATGGGGCAGGTCAGGGCGGCGGCACCGGCCGGCCCGCGGCTCGCGAGCGTGCTGGTCGACGTCGCGTTGGCGCGCGGCGAGCCGCACGAGGATCTGCTCGCGGTGGTGGTGCGGCAGCAACCGCAGCCGCGTTAACGCATCAAGCGATCGAGTGCAGGCGCGATGCCGGCGGCGAGCGTCGCGATCATCGCGAGCTCGCTGACGTCGAACGTCGAGCCCGAGGGCCGGCGCAAGGCGAGCACGGCACGAGCCGGGCGCGGGCCGATCGGCTGCAGCAGCGTGCTGCCCAACGTCTCGCGCTTTCCGCAACCGGCCACGTCGGTCACGAGCTCGCTGAGCTGACCGCTGACCTGACCGGTCGCGTTCCATACGGTGCGTCGCGGCCAGTCGATCCACAGGCAGAGCGCGTCGGTGACGTGAAGAAGCTTGCAGAGATCGCGCTGCAGCTGATTCGCCCCTGCGGCGAACGTCTGCGCCATCGCGAGGTTCGTGGCGAGCGCCGACAGCTCCCGCATCGACGGCATCGCGCTGGGCGTCGCGACCTGACGCGGCGGCCGCGGCGTCATCACCGGACCTGTGCCCCTCGCCAGCTTCGACGGCGGCGAGTCGAACACCATCGGAACGATCGGGGTGTTGTCATCGCGAAGCCTCGTGGACGAGAAGTGGTGCACGTCGGGAAGGAGTGCGATCGGCGTGCCACGGCAGAAACGACAGATCGCGCCGAAACTCGCGCCCTTGGTGACACGAGTCGTGCAACTCGTTGCACGCGGACGGCGGTTAGCTGCGCGAAGACTGTCCGAATCATGTGCGAACGAGGGGGCATGCACGGGGAATCATTCCCAGGCTTGTGCGTCAGCCACCTGCTGCCGAGATCGCGTCGCAGGTCGGTAGGGGCTGTGAGCCAGCTGTCATTGCGGGCCCCGAGCAATCCAACAAAGCTGTGGTGGATGAGGCAGTTGTACGCCCTGGTCCAGATCGCGGTCGTTGTCGGCTGTGGCGGGGAGCCGGACGTGCTGGAGCCGGACGCGGCGATCGTGACACCGCCCGACTTCGAGATCGGTTGTACCGAGATGCCGCAGTCGGGCCCCGAGGCGTTCACCGCCGCCACCGATTTCGGCCCGGTCACGCCGGGCACGCTCGCGGGCTGGGACGCGGATGGTCGCTGGTTCTTCACCGGAGCGAGGGTCGGCGGCGTGTCGAGCGTGCACCTCGAGCGCCGCGGCGATCAGGTCGTCGTCGATCGCGATGACGACACGCTCGGCACGATCGACAACGATGCCGTGTTCCATCGCTACGAGGCGGGCGGCGACGACAGCTCCTTCATCATCGCCAAGCGCGTGATCGATCGGCGCGACGACGGCTCGCTGCGCGTCGACCGCGCGGTGTGCGACGGCGAGATGTGCCGCGTGTGTACCGCGCGCGTGATTCGCGCGACCCGCAATGGCGACGAGGTCGAGGGCGACAAGCTGTCGCTCGTCGGCGAGCTCTACGGCGACGACTGGGACGATGGCTTCACGTTCAACGTTCGCGTGGTCGGCACGCTCGCGTATCTGATCCGCCAGGACGGCCTGCACATCATCGAGACCGCGGATCCCGCGAACCCGGTGGAGCTCGGCCGCTGGTGCCGCACCGGCGATGGC
>JACCYD010000258.1 GCA_013696695.1 Deltaproteobacteria bacterium
CCGCGATCCATTTCGAAACGGAATTCGATCGACTCGCTCATTCGGGGGCCCTTAGCGAACGCCGGCGTCGGTCAGGCGCGTCGCGGACGGCGTGTTGACCGTGAACGTCGCGCCGGCCTTCGCCGTCGGCACGCCCGCCGAGAAGAAGCCGCCGGAGAAGTCGCCGGACACGCCGGGCTGGCTGTCGATCCAATCAGCTGCTGCCGTCGCGTTCTCTTCCCAGTTGTTGTTCTGGAAGTTCGCGAGCTGACCACCATAGAACATCAGGCCGAACGGAGTGCCGATGATGTTGTTGTTGGTCAGCGTGATCATGTTTCCGCTGCCGCCGAAGTGCAGGTTGCAGTGCGTGGTGTCCGTGGTGCCGGCGTCGGCGCCGAGCTGCGAATAGGTCACGTTCACCGTGCCGCCATTCATGATCAGAAAGTCACCCGTGGCGCCGAACATCTTGGTGTCCGTGATCGTCGCGGAACCGCCGGCGACCGTCACGATCGAGCCACCGCGCTGCACGCCGTAGGTCATCGTCAACGTGCCGCTGATGTTCATGCCGCCGAAGAACTGCGATGGCGAGGCGGCATCCGGATCGGGTTGGATGGTGACCGGGCTCGCCTTCGTGCCGGCGACGTTCAACGTGCCCTTGACCGAGAGGTTCGAGGCCGCGCCGAAGTTGAGCGTCGCGCCTTCCGACACGGTCACGGTGACGCCAGGATCGATCGTGGTCGCGCCCGAGAACTGGACCACCCCGCTGAACGTGGTGTCGGTGGTGATGTTGCCCGCGATCCCGCTCGGGTCGTCAGGTCCAGGTCCCGGTCCCGGCTCGTCGTCGTCACCAGGGGTCTGGCCACCATCGGAGCCAACCACGCAGGCGGGCAGAAGCAATGCGAGGAGCAGGACCTTCATCATGGAGCCACTGTAAAGCACAGGCTGTGCCGCTGGGGCGAACACTACACCCGGGTGAGTAATTGGAATCGTTACGTTTCCGGTGATGTAGGCAAGCCGCGCCGATCACCTGATCGGAGACTAATTCCCCAGGCGGTGAGGACTGAATGTCCCAATCAGCTCGCGGGGAACAGGAACTGGAGGAAACGCCACGTGCGCTCCTTCCACGCGAGCTCGTCGTGGGTCGCGTTCGGCTCCTGGAAATAGCAGATCGCGGAGGCCGATCGCGTGCAGCTCGGCGAGTCCGAGCGCTGCCAGCCCAGGCCCGTCAACAGGTCGCGGACCTCGACCGAGTCGGCCGCGCCATCGCTGTTGCTCGCGACGTTGCCGCCGTGATCGAGATAGATCGCCAGCGGCTGCTTGCCGTAGTCCGCGATCCGATCCCGGAGCGCGTCGCCTTGCGCCATGCCCGGCCAGAACGCACCCGACAGCGACACCGCCGCCGCGTAGGTGTCCGGATACGCCAACGCCAGATCCATCGCGATCAAGCCGCCGAGCGAGCTGCCACCGATGGCGACTTTCTCGCCGTCCCAGCGCACCTTCGCGAGCGCGGCGGGCTGCAGCTCGGTGACCTGAAACTCCATGAACGCCGCGGCCGCTGTGGAGGACAGACCGTATTCCGAATTGCGCGCCGCCGAGTGCGCCGCCGCGATCACGATCACCGGTGCGACGCGGCCGGCCGCGATCTCGGTATCGAGCGCGACGTCGACCTCCCATCCGGTGTGGCCGAAGCAGCAGTCGTGATCGCTCCACACGTTCTGGCCGTCATGCATGAACAGCACGGGATACGTGCGGCTCTTGGCCTCGAGAGCGTCGTACCCGGGCGGCAAATATGCGGTGACGTCGCGGCAATTGCCGAGCGTGTCGGAGCACGCCTCGCCGAGCTGCACGAGGTAGCCGCGACCGGAGTCGGGCGTCGCGAGCACGCTGTTGAGGCCGTCGGGGTTGCCGGCGAAGTCGTCGTACGCGAAGGCGGGGTTCGTCGGATCGAGCGCCCAGGTGCTCGTCGCAGACGCGTACAGCTTGTACTGGTGATAGCCGGTCGCGACGTCGCCGATCGCGATCGTCAGGTCGCCACCACAGAGCGGTGCAGTGACGGTCGCCGTCATCGACCAGGCGTTGAACGTGCCGGCCACCGCGCGCGGTGCGTCGGTGCGAAAC
>JACCYD010000266.1 GCA_013696695.1 Deltaproteobacteria bacterium
GCGCTCGCTCGATCCGATCGATGCCAAGGACGCGAAGCTGATCGCGGCGATCCGTCGCGACGCGCCGGTCGGGGAGCCAGCTCGAACGTTCTCGACCGATTCGCAGGGTCGCTATCGCGTCGACGGCATCGGGCCTGGTTCGTACGTCGCCGTCGCGTTCTCGGCTGCACTCGCGCCGGGATCGAGCGAGGGCTTCACGATCCGCAGCGGCAGCGACACCTCCGACGTTCGCATCACGATGCATCCCGGAGTGCTGGTGCAGGGTCGCGTCGTCGGGCGCGACGGGCCGGTGCCGGGCGCCTCGGTGATCGCGAATACCGGTAGCGGCGAGAGTGCCGCGAAGGTGGCGGCGATCACGACCTCCGCGCAAGGCGAGTTCACGCTGCGCGCGCTCAGCGGCACGATCACGCTCGCGGTCAGCGCGCCGGGCTACGGCGTTGTCGAGCGGCAGCTGGCACTCGGCGATTACGGTCCGCGGCGCCGCGAAGATTTCTCGCTGTTGCTCGAGAACGCGCAGCTGCGCGGTCAAGTCCTCGCAGCCGATGGCGGCGCGGCCCCGAACGTCACCGTGCGCATCGTCGAAGGCCCGACGCGTCGCCAGGCGATCACCGATCGCGCCGGACGCTTCACGATCGAGCGCGCGGCCGCCGGCAACTACGTGCTCGAGGTCGGCGGCGGCGACTTCCCCCTGACGCGCGCCGCGGCCCAGGCAGATCGCTGGACCGAGGTGCGGCTCGAACGCGGCGGTCAGCTCAAGATCGATCTGCGCGATGCGCGAAGCGTGGCACCGCTCGCGGGGCTGGTCGTCGAGGCGCGCGGCCCCGGTGATCGCACGGCGACCGCGACCACCGATGCGAGCGGCATCGCGAATCTGCGTGCGCTGGCGCTGGGCGAGTGGACGCTCGAGGTCCGCGCGAAGGGCTACACCAAGCTGTCTCGCACGGTCACCGTGCGTGCGGCCGTCGACGACGTTCGCCTCGTCGTCGCGCGCAGCACCACGCTCGCCGGTGTCGTGCGCGATCGCCGGGGCGCGCGAGTCCCGAACGTGCGGGTGTTCACCGACGGGGTGTCGACGATGACCGATTCACTCGGCAACTTCCGGCTGCCCGATGCGCCGGCCGGAACCTACTGGCTCGAGGCCGAGGTCGATGGCGTGCGCGGTGCAATCCAACTCCAGATCCAGCCCGGCGACGAGCGCACGACGATCGAGCTCGAGCTTCAGCGATAGAAGCCGTTGTTGGCGGCGCTCGCGAACGGCAGGTAATCGATCGGCCACGCGAACGCGCTCGCCACGCCATCGGCCCAGCGAACCGTCAGCGCGGTGGGCACGACGCCGCGATAGCGCGAGTCGAGGGGCAGGTCGTCGTTGTATTCGCCACCTGCGGAGAACAGGGTGTGGAGCTGCGCGCGACCGGTGTCGAAGTTGGTCACGAAACCATCCTCGACCTGCTCGTGACCACGCACCATCGCGTAGCAGCCGATGCGCTCCATGAACGCGCGAAACTGATCGCGACCGAAGCTGAATCGCGTGCTCGAACGCTGCAGCTCGAGCGGCACGGTGTCGATCTGTTCCGGATCGCTCCACATCATCTCGAAGCGAATAACCGGATCGTCGAGGCTCGACAGGTCGCGATATCGCTCGGCGAGGGTCTCGTCGCGCGGCACGCCGGCGTGCACGAACAGGGTGCGTTCGAACACGAACGAGGTCGGCATGTGCTCGAACAGGTGGCGATACGCGTCGAGGATTCCGGGCGGCACGCGATCCGCGATCGCCGGCACTGCTTCGGCGGGTTGCACCGCACTGACGATCTGCTCTCCCACGCGCACGAGATACTCGTGATTGCCGCGCAGCATGATCACGTGCTCCGGGAACATGCCCTGGAGCTGGAGCGCGCCGCGCAGCACCCCTTCGAAGCTGTACTTGCCGCGATCGAGGTAGTCACCGAGGAACACGAGCTTGACGTCGGGGTGGTTCGCCGGATCGTCGCGGTGTGCGGTGGCTTTCTCGATGAAGCTCGACTGCAACACCGCCGCCTTGAGGCAACCGTAACAGCCGTGCAGATCGCCGAGCACGACCAGCTCGGTGGGTTGATTCGGCCGCATCACGTGGACGTGCCCGTCGAGCCACCGCGTCCCCGGCGCGAGCTGATCGATCGCGGTGACGCCGAGCAGGCGGCCGTTACCGAGCGCGCGCTGCTGCTCCCAGATCGAGATCGTCTGATAGATCAGCTGGTGGTCGCTCGCGAACTGCGGCGCCGCGAGCGCCGGATCGGGAGAGTAGTCGTGCTCGAGCGCGTCGAGTGACGGATGCGACGTGGCGCTCAGCGAGAGCTGCTGCAGCGGATCGATGCGGAGCATCGCGCCGGGCTTCTCGAGCTCGGCCACGGGCAGGCTGGGCGGCGCGTTGAAGTAGGCGAGCAGCTCCTCGTGGAGCTCGCGCTCGTGCGGTGCGATCGTGCCGTCGGCCTGCGCGACCGCGGTCATCAGCTCGAGCGCGACCTGCTGATCGGCGGGCGTGAAGCTGCGAAACACCGAGACCGCGCGGACCTTGAGGCGCGTCGCGACGTAGGCCTGATCGCCATCGGCGGTGACCTCCGCGGCGAGCGCGGCGATCTCCGACGAGAGACGCGCGTACGTCAGATCGACATAGGCTCCGGCCTCCGGCGTCATCTTGATCAGGTGATCGAGATAGCGACGGATGAGCGCCTGCTCTTCGGGATGGAGCTGGCCATCGATGTAGCCGATGGTGAGCAGCAGATCGATCGCCGCGACGACACTGGTTTCGGAAGCGGCTTGCACTGCCCCGACCGTATCGCGAGACGAACGTGTCAGGGCGCAGCGACGTCGGCCATCTTGCCGCGCGGGCGATAGACGCGCTTCCAATGCGGGAGCGCTTCGGCACCGACGAAGTACGCGTGGATGAACGCGGCGCGCTTGAAGCTGGTGACGCCCTTCGGCGTCCAGTCCGCGCGCTGGCTCTCCCAGGTCATCGCCTCGCCGGTGTAGTCGATGTCCTGCCACTCGCGGCCGGTGACGTGCGAATGATTCTCGTCGAACACGTCGAGTCGCTCGAACGCGAGCTTGTCGACGACGGTTGCGAGGTAGCGAGCGATCGCGTCGGCTTCGTCGGCCGAGACGCCGCGTTCGCCGACGGCGCGTGCGAGCTCGACCACCGACCGCGGCATCACCGCGGATAGCGCGCGGACCGCAGGGCGGCGCGCGAGCACGAGCACCATGGTGGCGACGATCAGGCCCTCGGCGGTGCCGAGCTTCATCTTCGGCACGGGCTGCGCTACCCGCTTCGCGATCACGTCGGCCACGACTTCGAGCTTGTCGGTGCGCAACTGCTCGAGTGCGGTGTCGAGCGTCGCTGGAATCGGCGGCGCGGCCCACGGTGCCGGCAACGGTTCGTCGGACAGCGTCGTCATGAATTCGACGAGGTCAGCTTGTTGCTGATCGCTCAGCTTCAGTGGCTTCAGCTCGGGGTCCTTGACGATGCCCGCGACTTCGCCGCCGCCCGCGTTGTAGAACGCGACGACGTTCGCGAGCGTGCGGAACTGGCCGGCGTGCATGTAAGGCGCGGTCGACGCCACGTTGCGCAGCGTCGGCGTGCGGAACTGACCGCGCTGCGCTTCGGTGCGCGCGACACCGTCGAGCCGACCCGTCTTCGCGTTGTCGCTGTGCTTGCCGTTCGTGTTGTACGGGCTCGCGAGCAAGGGCGGCACGTCGTCGTAGCGGCCGAGGTCGCTCGCCGGGACGTCGGGTCCGAACTGGGCGACGGCGAGCGCGCGAAACGTGCCGTCCTCGAAGTGCGGCCCACCGTGACAGCTCTTGCAGTGCGCGAGGAACAGCTT
>JACCYD010000296.1 GCA_013696695.1 Deltaproteobacteria bacterium
CGCGATACGAGACGGCGAAGCCGACGGGCAGGTACCAGGTGCGAATCCGCGCGCCGACGCCGGTCGCGACGGAGATGCCATTCTCGAACGCGTTGGTGCCAGCGCCCGCAGCGCCGGCATCGACGAACACCGCCGCGCCGTACAGCTTGCGGAACGGCAGCAGGCGGAGCTCGACGCTCGACTCGACGAGCGAGCGGCCACCGACCAGCGAGCAATCGCCGGTCATCGAATCGCACGCGGTGGGGGACAACCGATCGCGACCGTAGCCGCGCATGCCGTGCGAGCCGCCGCCGAACAACCGCGGCCCGAGCGGGATGCCATCGGCACCAGCGAGCCCGACGATGCCGGCCGAGCCGCGCACGCCGATCGACCACTTCGAGGACAACGACCGGAAGCTGCGCGCGTCGCCGATCACCGAGAGCCAGCGGTGATCGCCGAGCGAGCCGCCCGGCGAGTACGAGGAGCGCATCGCGAGCAACCAGCCGGCGGTCGGCTCGACGCGATCGTTGCGGCGGTCCGCGATGATCGAGGCCTCGAGCACCGCACCGCGCGAGTCGTTCTCCGACGGTAGCGCGAACGTGCTCGACGTCATCGGGTCGAACGCCGCGAGATCGAGCTGGCGGCCGAAGCGGTAGAACGCATCGACATCGACGAACACACCCTTCGCGAGATTCGAGCGGACGCCGGGACCGGCGACCACTTCGCGCAGCATCGCGTCGGGGTACAGCACGTCGCGCCAGCGACCGGTGACGCGGGCATCGAGCGCGCGGTGCACGAAGCCGGGCTTGAGGTACTGCGCGAGGGCGCTGCCATAAACGCCGTCGGCCGACTGGCCATCCTTGATCAGGACGCCGTAGCCGACGTGGCCTTCGAGCACGACGTGGTGCTGCGGCGCGATGAAGTTGCGGAGCAGCAGGCGAGCGCCGGCATAGCTGTCGACGCGCGTCGGATCGGCTTCGAGTCCGACCTCGGCGCGGAACTGCTTGCCGGGAGCCTCGACGACGATCACGCGGACCGCGAGCGAATCGGTCAGCTTGCGCGGGACGATCTTGCCGTCGGGATCGACCTGATCCGGGGCGAGCACGCCACCGGTATCGGGATGCTCGGGCGGGCCGCTCTGGATGTCAGCGTCCGACAGCACGATCGCCGAGGCGAACGCGCCGGTGTCGAGCAGTGCGATCTCGGCTCGGCGCTTCTCGGCGGTCGAGTAGACCTTGTCGATGTCGAGGCCGGCGCGCTCGAGGATGACGTCGGCGGGGACCTTCGCGTTGCCCTCGACAGCGAGCGATCCGATCTTCGTCTGTGGACCCGGATCGATGTAATAGAACCAGGCCACCGTCTTGGCGGTCTTGTCGACGAACGCGCGGCTGTAACCGCGTGCGTGACCGTAGCCGTGATCTTGGAGGTGCTCCGCGAGCGTGCGGCGCAGCGGGCGATAGGTCTCGAGCGAGATCACGTCGCCGGTGCCGAACGGGATCATCGACCGCAGCGCATCGGCGTGGTCCGCGGGCGCGCCGATCAGCTCGACCGATCCGATGCGATACGCGGCGCCCTCGTGCACGCGCCAGGTCACCGAGACCGCCGTGCGATCTTCGGTGTACGTGACTTCGGGCTCGTCGACGACGGCGTCGAACCGGCCGGCCTCGTTCAAGAACGCTTCGATACGGCGGCGATCTTCGGCGAGCCGATACTCGTTGAAGCCGCGCTCCGGACGAACCGGATCCTTCTTGCGAAGGCCCAGGTACTCGTAGAGGGCCTTGTAGTTGACCTCGAGCCGCTCGCCAGCGCGCGGCTGGATCGCGACTCCCGAGACGGCGATCTCGGTCTGACCCGGCACCGCGGCGAACTTCGGCTGGGCGCACCCAGCGGCTCCGACCGCGACGAGAAACATCAGGCGTCCCAGCGTTCCCATGGCTACTCGTGCTCCGTGCCGGAACCGTGCCCGTGCTGGCACCACGCAACCGCCTGCAACCTCGTGGCTGCATGGCAACTCGACTTGCCGGTCGACGCGCATGACCAAACGCGTCACGCCGGGACACCTATTCGTAGGCGACGGCGATCAGCACGTGATAGCCGGCAAGCATCACGAGGACGGTCGCGAGCGACACGTGGACGATGAACCACGCGGTGAACAGCCCGCGTCGCCGCATGGCAATCACCGGTTGATGCAGCGTGCCCGCGAGCGTGGTGGCGAGATAGATCGACACCAGCAGCGCGAGATAGCCGTAGCCGAAGCGCGCCGAGTGCACGTAGAGCACGAGGGGCGCGAACGCGCCGGCGAGCTGATGGCGGCTCCTGCGCGCCGACCACTGAAAATACAGATAGCCGGCGAAGGCAAGGCCGGTGACGAGCTTGTAGGTGTCGCCAGCTTGCGCGCGTGCGAGCAACGACCACTCGAGGTGAAGCGACGCCTGGAGGGCGTACAACAGCAAGAGCGTGGTGGCGAGCACCAGCACTGCGAGGTCGCGCCGCGCCTTCACATCCCCTCGAGCAGATCGCAGAGCGTGGCATCGGAGCTACGGCGTGAGAGCTCGCGCATGAACACGTCGGCCGCGGGTACGGCGTAGCCATCGCGCGGCCACCGCGTCCCGATCACCGGCGGCGCCGCGAACGTTCGCGTCTTGTCGAGATAGGCCGTGTAGGCGCTGCGAATCGCGGTGCGCAATGCGGCGAGGAGCTCGAGTGCGCGCCGCACGTCGATGCGCTCGTCGGGATAGATCCACGTCGTCGCGCCCATGATGGCGCCTTGCGTCCAGTCGCGTTTCGGCGAGTCGGCATGCGTGTTGTGGCAGCTCGCGCAGGCATCGACCACCGCGCGATCGGAGAACATCGCCGTTTGCAGTCGTGTCGTCGGATCGAAGAACACCTGGGGTTCCCCGGTCGCCTCGAGAGTCGTGAAGCGAGCCTGTTGCGCGCCGGTGAACCGATTCGCCGTGTTGATCGGGAACCGCGAGCCGAGGAACAGGCCGAGGCGCACGCCGCGACGTTCGAGCGCCCGGGCGGTCTCGCGCAGGAACAGTGCCGGTAGCGGACCGGCCTCGACGCTGGCGTCGCGCCAATGCTCGTCGAACGTGAGCCCGGACTCCTTGCCGCGCTCCACGATCTCCTGCGTCCACAACGCGCGCGAGTGATCGTTCTCGGCCTCGAGCATCGCGAACACGCGATGGATCGGAATCGCGCGTGCATCGATCGACCGCGCTTCGAGCGGCGGCGGTGCGGTGATGAACAGGTAGCTGATCCCGGCGACGGCGAGCGCACCGAGCGCGAGCGCAGATCGCCACTTCGGACGTGCGCTCACGGCAGCACCGTGGCGCGGCGTACCGGCGCAGGGTAGGGCGACTCACCGCCCTCGAAGTAGGCGCGAAGCCGATCGAGCCCGATCGCGAGCGACAACCGTTGCGGCGGATGAAGCGCGTGGTTGCCGTGATAGTCGTGGCAACCGAGGCAGGTGTCCCAGCGCTGTTGTTCGGCGAGCTGGCGATGCGAGACGTCGACGGGATCGTTGGCGAGCGCGACGGTCGCGTGGCAGTGCCGGCAGAACGTCGAATCGCCGACCGTGATCCGCGTGCCGCTGTGCTCCCGGTGACACGACCCGCAGCGCTCCGGCCCGAGCGTCGCGCGCGCCTCGGTGAAGCGTGGCTCGAGGAAGCGTCCGATCGGGTGTCGATCATCGGGGCGATCGTGGCACGCGACGCAGCGCTCGCTGGTCACCGCGCGATATCCGAGGTCGACGTCGGCGGTTGCGAAGCCAAGCGTACCCTTCGCGGCGGTCTGGAGTTGCTGGCGCAACGTGCCGTCGGCCTCGACATGGCAAGACTCGCAGTCGAGATCGTCGTGTCGTGCGTTCATCGGACCTGGCGCGTGCAGCTGCGCCTGCCCGTCGGCGCGCAGCCAGGTCACGAGTGCGAGACCGGCGACGGCGCCGAGCGCGACCCCCAACCGGCGCCGTCGCTGCGGTTTCATCGCGCGATGCTCGGCGCGAGGATCGTCGTCAGATCGGCGAGCGCGAGATCGACGCGACGCTGGTCGACGGGCGCGACCGCGAGGTGGACGAGGAGCAAGCGCTCGCTCTCGACCTCGAAGGTCCACACCGAGATCCGCGCACCGCGCTCGTCGATCAGCTCGATCGCCACCGGCGCGGTGACGGGAAGCAACTCGCCGGCGCGATTCGCAGATTCGACGAGCAACGCCGCATAGGCTGCGAGCGCGCCACCCTCGTCACCACTGCTGGCGAGCGGGAAGCCGATGGTGTCGGCGATCGCGATGGATCGCGTGTTCGCATCGGTGAATCGCACGAGCACGGCGCTCAGCGAATCGGCGACCGTGCCGGGCGTGCGGGTGGCCGGCTGCTGGCTGCTGCGTGGCTGGCGGCGCGGCGGAGCGAGCGCGTCGCGCTGCATCGCGCGGATGCGTTCCTCCAGCCGCGCGACCTCGGACTTGAGGAACGTCGCCTCCGACACCGACGTGCGTAGGCGGACGTACTCGGCCCGTAACGCGTCGGCATCGCGAACTCGACCCTGCAGGAGCTCGGTCTTCGCGGCGAGATCGCGCACGGTCTGAGTACGCTCGGTGAGCTGACGCTCGGCTTCGCGGGCTCGCGATTCGGCACGTGCGACGTCCTCGCCGGCGGCCGCCGACCCGGAACGTGCCCGCTCGAGCTCCGCTCCCAGGTGCGTGCAGCGATTGGTCGCCGCGGCGGCCTCGGAACGCGCTTGATCGAGCTCGGCGCCGAGCTGCTTCGCGCGCTCCTCGAACGCGGCGGCCATGCGCCGGTGATGCTCGAGCTGCGAGCTGGCCTCGAGCAAGCGTGGAT
>JACCYD010000301.1 GCA_013696695.1 Deltaproteobacteria bacterium
CCAGCGGGCGTGCGATCCGCGGCAAGCGCCGCGAACGCGGGAGGCGGCTCCGCGTCGGCGAAGCTGTCGCGCAACACGAACGCGTATCGCGTGTGGCCCTCGAGCACGATGCCGGGGCGCGGTGCGAGCGCGACCAGGCCGTCGCCGGTGAACGTGTCGCGCGGCATGGTCTGGGCGACCAGCGGATAGCGCGTACCGCGTGCGGGTGAGGCCGGATCGATATCGATCAACAGCGCGGGCGCATCGTCGTCGAGGAGCACGTCGGTGGAAGCGTGCTCGGGGGCGAGACTGTCTCCCGCGCTACCCGAGCCCGTGAACCGGAACCACGCGATCGGCATCACCGGAAAGCCGGCGCGAGCACGCGCGGTCGACAGCAGATCCTCGATGACCGGCAGCGTGCGGGGATTCGGGAAGCCAGTGAGGTCGGGCTTGCCGTCGACGAGCCGGAGATCCGAAGGAAACGGCAGGTCCCAGAACGTGTCGCCGGCGAGCGGACCGTCGAGGTCGAACGCGACCGTGTTCGGCGCGGGATCGTTCCCGCAGGCTGCGAGGCAGACGAGCGAGGCGAATGTCGGTCGAAGCGAAGCCATGGATAGAGATACCGCCGGTCGGCCCGCGGCCCGAGCCATAGAATCTGCCGACGCCCGATAGATCCCGCCATCGGGCGAGCGGGCGAGCTAGGGTGTCGCGATGGCTGTCACGATCACGGGCTACGCGCACCTCGGGATCCGCGTCCACGATCTCGAACGCTCGGTCAGCTTTTACGAGCTGCTCGGGTTCACCAAGACGGTCGGCCCGATCGGTCCCGAGCCGGTCGCCATCCTCGAGCATCCGTCCGGCGTCGAGCTCAATCTGATCTTGAACGCCCCGAGCTCGACGGCGCCGAACATCTTGATGGACGTGCCCGAGAAGCACCCGGGCTACACGCACGTGGCGTTGCATTGCCCCGACCTCATGGTCGCAAAGCAGCAGCTCGAGGCCGCGGGCATCGCGATCAGTGGCGGCCCGATCGAGTTCTTCCCGGGCGCCAAGGGCATGTTCATCCGCGACCCGGATCGCAACGTGATCGAGCTCCACCAGCGCGGTTAGGACCCCAGCTTGCGTGCGAGCGACCGTGCCCGCTTGTCGATCGAACCAGGTAGCGTTTGCAAGATCGGTCCGGCACCGTTGCGGCTGCGAAACTCCGCGGTCCACACGGGGAGCGTCTCGCCGATTCGCTCGACGAGGTCCCTGATGATACCCAGGACGGCTTTCGGAGCGAGTCCCGCATCCCGCGCGAGCGTCTCCCATTGCAGTCGCAGCACCTGATCGGGATCCCGGCGTCCACCGATGCTCATCGCGAGCTTTCGATCGAGGGTCTCGTAGTGGCGAGTCGACAGCAGGTCGTAAAACGGCGCGAGCACGACCTCGCGTCCGTCGTAGAGGATGGAAAGGTTCTTGCCGTGGCCGTCCGAATTTCCGGAAACGACGTTGAAGGCTTGCCACTGTACGAGTCGGCGGATGTCGACCAACGGGCTTGTCGAGTGCGAGCGGGTCACCTCGGCCACGCGGGCGACTGACGGGCCGCCTTCTTGTTCGTACTTCGTCGACGGCAACAACCCGAGAGCCTGGCAGAAGTCTTCCTGATGGAGACGCGTGATCGAGTCCGCAGAGCGACGATCGTAGCGGGTGACGAGGAGGCATGCGGGATCGGTCTTCGTGTAGAGCTCTGTCTCGACGACGTCGAGATCGAGCCGTCGCGCAAAGCCCATCACGAACGCCTCGTTTGCCGGGAGGTGAGCATATCGGCGGTTAGGAAACTTCAGGATGTGCGTACTCGGCGACGAACCGAGTGGCAGATGGAGGTGTCCGTCGATCATCGCGACGGGTAGCTTGTCTTGCGCGCCGGCCAACGAGAGGCGCGTCGACTGGCCACCCACGAGAAGCGGCACCAGGTCCTCGTTCGCGACCAACGGCTGGAGGCGTTTCGCGCTCAACCTCTTGTAGTCGTGTTCCTCGCGGTGCTTCTCTCGTGACGACGCGATCGTCAGCGCGCCGGCGCACTCGCCGCCGATTGCTTTCAGCAGCGCGAAGTCGTTGGCCTCCGAGATTCCGAGCCGCCGGCAGACCGCTGTCCGCACCGTCCCTTCAGGCAGCAGGTTCGCGAAGAACGCATGGGCAGCGCCGCCAACTACCTCGTCGGGCGTGAATTGCAGGCTGAGCGAGATCGGAAACGCGTCCGCGCTCGCAGTCCAGCTCGGCTCGTAGAGGAAACAGAATCTGGCCTCGGCGTCGAGGCGCAGTCGCCCGACGACGCGATTGGCGTACCAGGTGACAAGCTCGTCCGTCACGGCCGCCACGTGCGCGGCGCGAGCCAGAGCTCGATCCCGAGACGCTCGAGGACCTGGAG
>JACCYD010000951.1 GCA_013696695.1 Deltaproteobacteria bacterium
GATCGCCGAGCATCGCGAGCCCGAAATCTCCGACGCACACGCGGCCCGCGGGGTCGACCATCACGTTGTCGGGCTTGAAGTCGCGGTGGAGCACGCCGTTGCGGTGCGCCTCCGCGAGGCCCCGCCCGGCGTCGAGCGTCATCGCCAGCCAGTGCGGCCAGTCCCCGATCGCGGCAGCCGCACGCGACCGCAGCAGGTGCCCGAGCGTCGTCCCGCGCACCAGCTCCATCGCCAGCCACAGCTGGCCGTCGACATCGCCGGCGTCGTGCACGGTGATCACCGAGCGATGCGACAGCTTCGCCATCGCACGCGCCTCGCGCAGCAAGCGGGTCGCCGCGTGCTCGCTGCGCGCCAGCTCCGGGTGGACGAGCTTGATCGCGACGTCGCGATCGAGCTTCGGATCGCGGGCCGACCACACCACGCCCATCGCCCCGGCGCCGAGCCGTTTGTGAAGGACGTAGCGCCCGATCGACGTTCCCGCGACGAAGCTCTGCAACGTCCGCGATTCCCGCCCCGCGACGGCTGTTCTGATCGTCGCCAGCGCGGTCGCGGCGATGCCGTCGTCCTCGGAGCTGTCACCCGCCATCGCTGGTCTTCGAGTATCGCACGCGGTCAGTCGCGGCCGGCGGTGGTACAACCGTCTCGTTGCGTCTGGTGGTCGCCTTCCTGATCGCGCTTGCGGCCACTCGCGTTCACGCCGACGCGCTGCATGGCGCGATCGATCCAGCGGACCCGCCGCGCAAGGTCGTCGGCTTCGCCCTCAAGGGCAAGACCAAGCTCAAGCTCCGCGTGCTGCCCTATCTCGCGCACCTCGAGGTCGGTGACTACGTCCGCGAGCGGGACCGCCCGAAGATCAAGCGAGCGCTGATCTCGTGGGACTTGTTCGCGACCGCCGAGGTCACCTACGAGGAATCCCCAGGCGGCGTGGTCGTCGTCGCGACGCTCAAGGATCGCCACTCGTGGCTGATCGCCCCGACGTTCTATCTGCAATCCGGCAAGCGCTCGCTCGGTGTCGGCTATGTCGACTCGAACTTCCGTGGCCTCAACCAGAAGGCCGTGATGTACGGCCAGATCGGCGAGCGCGACAACCTCGTGTTCGGGACGTTCCTCGACGACAACGTCAAGGGCACCGATCTCATCATCCGCACCGACTTCTACGCGTACAGCAAGCTGATCGACGAGTACGTCAACCCCGAGGACGATGCGACCTCGACGGAGATCGGCCGCACCGCGCGCCACAACTACGTCGGCGGCGGTTTCCTCCTCGGCTGGAACTGCGAGTGGTGGTGCAAGATCCATCTTCGCCAGCGGCTGGCCTACGTCTACTTCAACGACGCGCAGGCACCCGACGGCTCTCCACTCCCCAACCCGAGCACCGACGGCTGGGACGTCACGTCGCAGCTGTGGCTCAACTTCGATCTGCGGCAGCAAGCCTTCGGCGTGCGCTGGGGGCCGTACATCCAGCTGATGGGCGAGACCACGATCCCGGGGCTCGACGACTACGACTACTCGTCGGCGTTGCTGCGCGCCTATTACAGCTGGATCCTGTTTCGCACGCACCAGTTCGAGCTCCGCACCAACTTCCAGGTCGGTCGCCACCTCCCGATCCACGAGGAGCTCGTCACCGGCGGCGTGACCGACATCCGCGGCTACGCGCTCGATCAGTTTCGCGGCGACGCTCGCATGATGTTCCGCGCCGAGTACTCCGTGCCGCTCGTCCAGTTCAAGGGCCTGCGCTTCCGCGGCATCGGGTTCTACGACCGCGCCTATATCGGCTTTCACTCGCGGAACCCCGACGGCCGGCGCGATTACTTGCCGACGCAGTCCGATGGCGCGTCGTGGACTCGCAGCAACGTCGGCGTCGGGTTGCGGCTCTACGTCGGCTGGATCGTCGTACCGGTGCTCGGGCTCGATGTCGCGTATGGCCTCGAAAGCAAGGCGACGCAGCTCGTGTTCGAGGTCGGGTTTACCGACTTCTGATCGTCATCCCTCGGGGACGACGCCGGCGATCGGAACCCAGATCGTCTCGCCGGAGCTACCGACCTCGAGCTCGTAGTAGCCCTGCAGCAGCTGCCGCACGGTCGCCGATTGCATCAGCCCGTTCGGGCCGGGCACCAGCACGCGACCACCCGGTGGAACCTTGGTGGGAATCTCGCCGGCGACTGCGGTCGAGCCGATCGCCGACATGCCGATGCCGATGATCGAACCGCGTGATTCGTCGTTCGACGACGGGGCTGGTGCTGAGAGCTGCGATCGGCCCCCCATCCCGGAGAGCGTGGACGCGGCCGGCGCGTTGAGCAGCTGCGGCGGCGGCGTGTGCCGGATCGCAGCGGCCGGAATCGGAGGCGGGATCGACGGCGACGAGCTACGCGCCTTGGGCGCAGGCTCCTTCGATTCGCCATCGAGCGGCTCCGGGGTCACGATCCCGCGCAGCGTGAGCGAGCCCGGCACCGGCGTCATCACGCCCGGCTGGGTGATCTCGTCGACGGAGCGCGGCATCTCGATCGGTGGCTTCGAGCTTGTGCGCGGCAGCGTCGGGGGCAGCGGCATCGTCGGGGGCAGCGGCATCGTCGGGCGGCCAAATGTAGCGGGCGAGCCGGGCTCGCCCGCGAGTATCTCGCCCGCGAGTGCCGTGTTCGAAGACGAATCACGCGTGGTGTCGCGCTTTGGCTCGACGTCGACCGGCGGCACGCTCGCGTGGCGCTGAGGTTTCGGGCCGATCTCGCCCGAGGTGACGCCCACCACTGGAATGTCACCGGAGGCGTGCGGACCCGCCAGCGTCATCGACTTGTTGCGCTTGGGCGCGGCTTCGGTGACCGGAATCTCGGGTTGCGAGGCGCGCGACGCGCCGTTGGTGGCGTGAACGACGTGCGGCTGATCTTGCGGCTCGCGCCAGGTCCCGGAGTCGACGGGCAACATCACGAACGGCGTGCTGCCATCGTCAGCGCCGATCACGACATGAACGACGCCGATCAGCTCGATGCCGAACACGGCGCCGGCCGTCGGGTTGTACGCGATTAGCTCCTCGACGATGTTGGGCAACATCGCGGGATCCGTGACCGCGGCGGGTGTGCCTGCCATCACCACGCGCCGCGTGAGCAGACGCGCGAGCATCCGCTCGATGCTTCGCGACACCGAGCGCAACACGCCGTCGTTGACCGCATCGAACGGCAGGCCGACGAACTGCGCGATCAGCAGGCCCGGATCTCCACACCGAACCTGGAGGACGCCGGTGGCGCGAAGCCGGACCGGCTGCCCCGTGTTGGGGATCATGAACGCGGTCGTCATGTCGAACGTCGCGTTGACGGCGGTGGTGGAGACAAAGAACGCGGAGACCGGCCGCGTCGGATCGGGCGTGCGCCAGTGGTGGCGACCAGGGCCGAGTCGATCGCCGACCATCCAGGCCGGACACATCACGACCTGTTCTTCAT
>JACCYD010000315.1 GCA_013696695.1 Deltaproteobacteria bacterium
GATGTCGTGGGTGACGAACACGACGGATCGCGGCCGCGATTCGAGCGTCGCGATCAGCTCGCGGCGCATCCGGTTGCGCGTCTGGTAGTCGAGCGCGGAGAACGGCTCGTCCAGCAGCAGGACGTCGGTCTCGGCAGCGAGAGCGCGCGCGATCTCGACGCGCTGGCGCATGCCACCGGACAGCTGATGCGGATAGTGATCGGCGAAGTCGGCGAGCCGCATGATCTCGAGCTGTGAGGCGACCATGGTCTTGCGCTCGGCCGGTGCCGTGGTGCGCGGCAAGCCGCCATCGATGTTCTGGCGAACCGTCAGCCACGGGAACAGGCCACCATCCTGGTAGATCGTCCGGCTCTGACCCTCGCGCTTCACCGTGCCGCGCGCCGGTTGCAGGTGACCGCCGAGGAGCGAGAGCAACGTGGACTTGCCGCAGCCCGACGGGCCAACGCAGACCACGAGCTCGTTGCGCGCGACCTCGAGATCGAGGCCGTCGATCACGCGATTGGTTCCGTAATCGAAGCCGACGCCACGCAGCTCGATCACGAGATCGGGCTTGCCGACGTTGCGATACGGATCGCCGGCGGTCAACGCTCGAAGCCCCATCGCACTGCCGGGATCTTCGAGAGCCGGGCGAACGCGATGTCGAGCGCGATGCCGATCGCGCCGATCACGATCATGCCGCAGACCACGAGATCCATGCGGAGGCCGTTGCGTGCGTCGACGATCAAGAAGCCGAGGCCGCTGCGCACCGCGATCATCTCGGCCGCGACGACGACCATCCAGGCGACGCCGATCGCGACGCGCAGCGCGATCACCAGCTGCGGCAGGATCGCCGGCAACGTGATCTTGAACAGCACCTCGGGGGTGGTCAGCCCCAGGTCCTCGGCGACGCGGTAGTAGACCTTCGGAACCGACGCGGCCGCAGCCGTGGTGGCGAGCGCGATCTGGAAGAACGTCGCGAGGAAGATGATGAAGATCGCGGGTGGATCACCGACGCCGAACCACACGATCGCGAACGGGATCCACGCGATCGGCGACAGGTTGCGGAAGAAGTTCACCCACGGCATCAGCGCGGCCTTGGTGGCGGCGGATCGGCCCATCACGAGGCCGAGCGGAACCGCCGCGATCACCGCGGTCACGTAGCCCCACGCGACTCGATACAGCGACGCGATGATGTCGTTGAATATGCGGAGCGACTCGAGCTCCTCGCCGAATGCGCTCGCGACCTCCGCCGGCCCGGGCACGGTGCCGATCGGGAACGCGCCGAGGGACCAGGCCACCTGCCACGTAACCAGGATCACGAGACCGGTCAGGATCGGGTACACGAACCGCGGCACGACGTGCGCATCGTGCCACATCGCGCATCGGCGAGACGCTATCCTCGACTGGATGCGGCCCTTCCTGGTTCTCTGTCTGATCGCGGGATGCGCCGACGGGACCTCGATCGAGGTCAGGAGCCCGGATGGTGTCGACGTCGAGAAGGTCGAGCTGTTCATCGGTACCGGCGGGTGCACCATCCCGATCGACGACGACGGAAATGGCGAGGACGACCCGTGCCCGGGCATCGGGCCACCCGGCGACGCCACCCTCACGTCGGGGCTACCCGGTGAGGTGTTCCACGTCGACAGCATCGAGCCGTTCACGTCCGCCTCCGTGGATGGCGCGGCCTACTTCCGGATCGAATCCGCCGTCGACCTGCCGGTGGTGATCGCGGTGGGCACCGGTGCCGATGGCGTGCAGAACAGCGTCGCGATCCTGAAGAAGCTGCCCGCCGACGCCGGTGCGCGGCGAGTCGTCGTGCAGCTGGAGCAGGCAGGCAACGCGCTGACGAAGCTGCGGTCGCCGACCGAGACCCGGGTCTCGATCTGGCCTGACGCATCGCCCGATCGCGACGGCGCACCCCCGACGTGTGTCGGTGCCGAAGTCCGGAGCCGCCGCGTGTTCGTCGTTCCGGAGGACGACCTCGACTGCGACGCGGTGATCGCCGCTGACGAATGCAACGCGCTCGTTCACCTCGCACAAAACCCCGTGAAGGCCGTCCCGGCAGAGGCAGCGACGTGCACCTATCCGAGTCACGTGGGACGCAACGCGACCGAAGTTTGCATGATCGGCGATCAGGCCTGCGACGAAAGCATGCCGGGCACCAACAGCTGCAACAACCTCACGGAGACCTGCATCAGCAACACGCTGTGCGCGAGCTGCCCGACTCTCGACGAGGGCTGCGTCGGAGATCTGATCGTTGACGATCTCGGTGGCTCGGTGCGGGCGATCGCGTGCAAGGTCGTCCTCGAGACCGACGTCAACGAGACGCAGGCGACGCCATGTTCGGACGCGAGCGAGCAGACGGCCCAGCTACCCGGTACCTGTCTGGGTTCGACCCTGTCGCCGTTCGGCTATCCGTTCGCGTTCGCGGATCCGCTGGTCGTCGCCACAGGCAGCAGCGACGAGTTGCAGCTCTCCTCAGCGATTGCCAGTGGCACATGCGGTTTCGGGCTCGTCCACGCCGGGTCGTTTCCTCCGGGGACACCTCCGCGGCTCGGCTTGTGGGCGAAGCTGGTCGTGTCGTCGACGCGCGAGGTCCTCCTGCCGGTGATCGTCACCTTCGACGTGGTTCCGGCGGGAATGTGCCCGCAGAACGCCAGCATTTGCGGTCCGGCGCCGACCGCCGCAACGACCGACCGCGTGCTCAGTTGTCTCGAACCGTGATTCACGCAGTTGCACGCACGACCCCGCAACTGGGTCTAAACTCGGGCGTGACTCGCACCCACACGACCGGCCTGATGATGGTCGTCATCGCCCTCGCCGGGTGTGACTGCGAGATCTTCATCGACGATCCCGGTCCGATCGGCGAGCCGTGGACGGTCTCGACGATGCCAAAGCCCCGGCTCGAGACCGCCGCAGGAGCGCTCGGCACCCGGCTCGTGATCGCGGGCGGGTTCTCCGCGAACCTGGCCGCCGGGCTGCCGATCACGACGAAGGTCCTGACGTTCGACACGTTGCGCGACGATCTGCCGGATGCCGAACGCTGGGCCTCGCTCCCGGATCTGCCGGTCGCCTGGACGCACGGAAATCTCGCCGCGGTCGGCGGCGCGGTGTTCCTGCTCGGTGGGCTCGAGGGTGATGCGTTCGCCGCGAACGGCGCGTCGTTCGTCCTCGAGCCCGAGGCCACCGAATGGACGCCGCTCGACGCGATGCCCGAAGGCGAGGCGCGCGGTGCGGCGGCCGTGGTGGTGTCTCAGGGCCACGTGTTCCTGCTCGGCGGCGCCGACGGGACGATGCTGTTTTCGAGCACGCTCGATTTCGACATCGGGACGCGCACGTGGTCGCGACTCGCGGTCGAGCTCCCGACGCCGCGTTCGCACGCCGCCGCGATCCGCCGCTTCGATGGCACGTTCATCCTCGCCGGAGGCGTCGGCACGAATGGCGTGTTCGGCGACACCTTCGCGCTCCCGCAGGACGCCACGCTGTGGGAGATCCGCGAGCCGATGCCGACGCCGCGCGGAGGCTGCGCCTACGGGGCGGTGTTCACCAATCTGATCTGTGCGGGTGGTGAATCTGGCGCTGAAGCGCTCGCTGTCGTCGAGCAATACGACGCCAACACCAACACGTGGATCACGCTCGAATCGATGCCTGAGCCCCGCGCGGGAGCCACCGGCACGGTGGTGTCGAATCAGCTGTTCGTGCCGGGCGGATCGTCGACGCTCGACTTCGAGCCGACCGACACGCTCTTCGTGTTCTCGCCCACCGTACGCTGAGGTAAGCCCGCGCCCCGGACGACGGTGAAGGACCGATCAAAAAGCTCGGCGTTGGCGTGCGGGCGGTCGAACACTTGCTCCAGATACTCCAGATCGCCCGCCATAGAAAATTGATCGGCCAATCGCCAGCTACATGTTGGGGTCGAGCTCAGGCCGGCGTGGGCGGAAGTAGGCTTGGCCCGACCAGGAGGGGCATCGGCGGCTCGCCGCGGGCGATCTGTTGCCACGCTGTCGACCACACCGACCAGTACAGCGGCTCCCGGCCGAACAACGCATGTCGCTTGTCGAGATCCGGCAGTGCGCCATCGAACTTCTCGCCGCGCACCATGGGGCGCAGCCGCTTGGCGCGGAGGTCGTAGATGACCTCGGAGTCGTAGGCGCCGGCGGGCCACACG
>JACCYD010000365.1 GCA_013696695.1 Deltaproteobacteria bacterium
GGCGCTGGTCGTCGCCATGAAAGACGAGCGGAAAGCAAAATGACGAAGCTGCCGAGGGATGGATGCGGACGCGCGATCGGCTAAGCGCGTATCTCGGGCTGGGGGCACTGCTCGTGGGGGTGCTCGCGATCGGCGGCGCTTCCCGCGTGATCGTGGTGATCGTCCTGGGGCTCGCCGCGCTTGCGGCCGCAGGACAGCTCGCATCGCGGCGCAAGCTCGACGGTGTCTCGCCACTGATGTTGTTTCTCGGGCTCGCGGTCGGGCTCACGGCGCTGCAGCTGATCCCGTTGCCGCCGGGGCTGCGGTCGATGCTCAGCGAGACCGGTCACGACCTGATCTCCGACGGTCGGATCTTGCTCGGCGTCGACGCCGCGACGGTCCGGGACGAATGGCGCCCGCTCTCGCTCGACCCGTCCGCGACGCTCGTCGAGCTCGCGAAGATGTGTGCATACCTATTACTCGCGTGGATGGCGCTGCGCGCGGCTGCCTCCGAGCGTGGCCGCTATCGCTTGCTCGCCGCGGTCGCAGGGACTGCCGGGATCGTGACGGTGGTCGCCCTGCTCCACGAGCTCCTCGGTGCTCGCACGCTGTATGGCATCTACGCGCCCGCGCACGTCAGCCCGATCGTGATGGCCCCCCTGCTCAACGCGAACCACCTCGCCTGCCTCATGGTGCTGGGTGCGATCACCGCCGCGGGCTTGGCCCTCCACGAGCGCAAGGCTCCGGCAATGCGCGTGGTGTGGATCGCGGTGGCGATCGGCTGCATCGGCGTGATACTGGCAACGCGATCTCGTGGCGGCATCATCGGATTTGGTGGCGGCGCGACGGTGATGGCGGTGTTGATCGTCCTGCAGCGCCTGCGCGAGAGCCGTGACACCTCGCGGCGCGACGTGCTTCGCGTGGCGATCCCCGCGGTAGTGACGGTGATGTGCACGCTCGTGCTCGTCGTCTATCTCGGCGGCGACAAGGTCCGCGACGAGCTCGCGGACACGAGGTTGGACGAGCTCAGCGACCCGCGCAGCAAATATGCCGCGTGGGACTCTGCCATCGACCTGTTCCGCGAGGCGCCCGTGCTCGGAATCGGGCGCGGCGCCTTCGAGACCAGCTTCACGCGAGTTCACCCAGCGAGTGGTCAGGTGACGTTCTCGCACGTCGAGAACGAGTACGTGCAGACGCTCGTCGATTGGGGCGTGGTCGGCGCGATCGCGTTCGCGTTCGCGATCGGGTTCGCGGCGCTGTTCTTGTTGCGCCGATGGCACCGTGGGTCGCTCACGGCCGCCGCGATCGGCGGCCTGGCTGCCATCAGCGCACAGAGCCTGGTCGACTTCGGGCTCGAGCTCCCCGGGCTCGCGATCCCGACGATCCTCGTCGCATCGACGATCCTCTATGTCCCGGTTCGAGAGGCGTCCGCCTCGGCTGCGCGCGGCCTGATGCGGATCGCCGTCATCGGGGCGGCGGTGGTGGTCGGCCTGATCGCTGCGTCGTCGCGCGGCACCACCGTCGGGGAAGATCACCGCGATCTCCGCGACGCGCCGACCCTCGAGCTCGCCAAGGAAGCGTTCGCGCGGCATCCGGTCGATTACCTGGCGGTCGCGGTGATCGGCAGCTCGAGCAAGGACCCGAAGGAGCAGATCTCGTCGATCAATCACGCGCTGCGGCTGCATCCCGCTCATCCCGATCTGCACCTGGTGGTCGCACGCTGGTTGGCCGCGACGAAGCGCTTCTCACAGTCCGCATTGGAGTACCGCTTCGCGCTGCAGCGCGGAGTCAAGGTCGAGCTTCTCGTCAGCGAGGTGATCGCGCGGTTGCCTGCGGCGGACGTACCGCGCGCCTTCCCGAATGGTACGCGCCAGTGGGGGCGCATCGCGAAGGCGCTCGTCGATCAGAAGCGCGTCGATCTCGCGGTTGCGTTTCTCGAGGTCTCGGCGTCCGACGAGCCGCGTCGCGGGCGAGAGTTCTGGAGTCGGCTCTACACCCTGGCGAACCTGATCGGGCGCAACGAGCCCGCCTTACGCGGCGCGCGCGAGCTCGCGAAACTGGAGCCATCGCCAAAGGCGACGCTGCAGGTCGCGAACGTCCAGGTGAAGCTCGAGGATCTACCGGGCGCACTGGCGACCTTGCACCCGATCACCTCGGCACCGGCATCCTCGCCCGCGCATGTCGAGGCCCACCTCCTCACCTGCAAGATCCGCGTGACCCGCCGTGAGTGGGCCGAAGCCAAGCAGTGCCTGGACGCCACGCTCCAGCTCGCGGCGGTCAACGTCACGAGTCGGCGCGCGCTTCATGCGGAGCTCGCGAAGGTCGAGGCTGCGCTCGGCAACGAACGCGGTGCGCGGCTCGAACGCGAGCTGTCGGGTCAAAAAGACTGAGCTACCAGAGGCGTTCGGGAACGAAGATGCGATCGCCGGCAGCGACGTAGAAGTTCGGGCGGTTACCATCCTGGATCGCGGCGACCGGAATCTTCCAGGTCATCTCCTTCTCCCCGAGCTGGCGGATCACCTTGACGTGATTCTTCTTGGCCATCGGCGTGAAGCCGCCGCACAACGCGATCGCGTCGACGATCGTCATCCCCGGCGTGTACTTGATCTTGCCGTCCTTGCCGACCTCGCCGGAGACCGACAGGTTGAGCGAGTTGAACTCTGTGATGATCACCGACACGATCGGGTCGACGAGATACCCGTCGGCCAGCCGCGTCCGGATTTCGTCCTTCACCTGGTCGGGAGTCTTCTCGAGGACCAGGACATCGCCGATGTACTGGACGGCGATGTGTCCGGTGGAGTCGATCTTGAAGCTGGCCTTCTGGGAGGTCGAACCGTTGTAGATCGTGACCTCGATAACGTCGTTCACCCCGAGCGGGGCGACGTGACTCTCCTCCATGGGTGGAGTGGTCGGGTAATGGGCGGGTGGCACGTCCCCACAACCGAAGGTGAGCGCCACGACAACAATGAGGAGCAGAGGTCTCATACAGATGGGTGTCGGGTTAGTGGGATTTTCCCACGAGATAGTTCACGGCTCGAACGTTTCACGAGGGATGTACGTCATACGTTCGTTGACAGCCAGCAGGTCGGCAGATATCCTCACGCTAACGGGAAATGTCCATGAAATCATTGGTCAAGCGATTCGGAGGAATGGGGCTGGTGCTCCTTGCCGCCGGTACGCTGTTCGCTCAGCCGGCCGCGCCCGCAGCGCCGCCGCTGCTGCCAGCGACCGAGATGACCATCCAGGTCACTGGATTCAAGAAGGACGTCGTCGAGGCGCACCGTCTCGTTACGACCCTGCAGCTGCAGGCGCGCAAAGATAAAGACGTCATTCGCCTGAACTGCATCAACGACAAGTTGATCCAGCTGAAGGCGTTGCGAAACGTCTTCGACGACCACGTCAACCGGTACGAGAGCTCGCAGAACGCCACTGATCAAGCCACCACGTTCAATCAGGCGCAGGACAACTGGAACAAGATCCGCTCGGTCCGTGAGCAGGCTCTACTCTGCGTCGGTGAGACGCAGTTTCTGAGCGAATCGAAGGCCGGGTGGGACGGCCCAGACATCCCGGATGATCCGGGCAAGGATCTGTTCCCCGACGTTCCCGAAGATCCCGGCTACGCGTCGCCGTACAACTAGCGGCTAGGCTGACAGCACGCGATGCGTTTGGGTCGGCGTCTGGCTCGTCGAGCTGTCCGACCGTTAGACCGTTAGCTCCGTGCGGATTCTCTACCTGGCTCTCTCGTACATCCCGTCACGACGCGCCTCCAGCGTACACGTGATGAAGATGTGTTCGGCGCTCGCGCGCCGCGGGCACGAGGTGGTGTTGGTGGTCAAGCGAGGCAAGGATCTCGGCGTCGACGATCACGACTACTACTGCGTCGATCGCAACTTCACGCTCGAGAAGCTCCCTCGCCCGGCCCGTCGGGGAGGTGGGATGGTCTACGCGATGGCGATGGCAGGCACCGTTCTCCGGAGACGCGCGTGGGCAGACCTGATCTACAGCCGCGATCAGATCGGGACGATCCTCGCGGCTCGAACGAAGATCCCGCTGGTCTGGGAGGCGCACGGTGTCCCCTCGGTCTCGTGGCGGCGCCGGGCGATCGCGAACGCGATCTCCCGCCCACAAGCCGCAGGTGTCGTGACGATCTCGGAAGCGCTTCGACGCGACCTCCAGACGACCGGCATCACGAACGCGACCAGCCGCGTGGTCGTCGCGCACGACGCGTGTGACTTGCCGACGATCTCGCTCGAACGACAGCCTCACAGCCGCCCCGTCGTCGGGTATGTCGGGGGACTCCACCCTGGCCGAGGAATCGAGATGGTCGTCGCGCTCGCGAGCGC
>JACCYD010000366.1 GCA_013696695.1 Deltaproteobacteria bacterium
GCGCTCGCGAGCCTGCTCGAGGTCGCGCGCCGCGAGGACCCCGCGGTCACGCTCGGCACCGCGGTGTGCCCGGAGCACGGGACGACCGCGGCGAGCCTGATGGCGGCGCTGCGCGCGAGCCTGCGCACCGGACGGCCGCCGGCCGAGGCGGCTCCGATGACGCCGCCGGGCGGCGCGATCGTCGTCGATCCGGCGATGCGCCGGGTCTACGCGCTGGTCGAGAAGATCGCGAGCTCGGCGATGACGGTGCTGATCCTCGGCGAGACCGGCGTCGGCAAGGAGCTGGTGGCCGAGGCGATCCATCGCGGCTCCACGCGCCCCGCCGGGCCGCTGATCAAGCTGAACTGTGCGGCGCTCCCGGAGACGCTCCTCGAGAGCGAGCTGTTCGGCCACGAGAAGGGCTCGTTCACCGGCGCGGATCGCCGCAAGATCGGCTTCTTCGAGGCCGCCGATGGCGGGACGCTGTTCCTCGACGAGATCGGCGAGATGCCGCTCGCGCTGCAGGCCAAGCTGCTGCGCGTGCTCGAGCGCAAGGTGATCACGCGGGTCGGCGGCACCACCGAGGTCGCGACCGACGTACGCGTGGTCGCGGCCACGCATCGCGATCTCGAGGCCGAGGTCCGCGAGGGCCGGTTCCGGCAGGATCTGATGTTCCGGATCGGCGGCTTCGCGATCGCGGTGCCGCCGCTGCGCGATCGCCCGGCGGAGATCCTGCCGCTCGCGATGCACTTCGCGAAGATCGCCGCGGCCGAGCAGCGGCGGGCCGCGCCGGCGCTCACCGCGGATGCGACCGACGCGCTGCTCGGGTATGCGTGGCCCGGCAACGTCCGCGAGCTCGAGAACGCGATCGAGCGCGCGCTCGTGCTGTGCGAGGACACGATCACCGCCGCGGATCTCCCCGATCGGCTGCGCGACGCGCAGCAGCGGGTGCGGCCGGTCACCGTCGCGCCGACGGACATCCCGGGGCAGCTCGCGGACCTCGAGCGCAGCGCGATCGTCGCCGCGCTCGCTGCCGAGGGCGACAACCAGACCCGCGCGGCGCGCTCGCTCGGCATCTCGCGGCGCGCGCTGATCTACAAGATGGAGAAGTACGGGTTGAAACCCCCACCATCTCGGGCAGATGGCTAGCGCTCTGGCGCTTGTCTCCCTCTTGTCTCCTTTCGGACCTCGCAGGCCGACCTTGCGAGCTTTGTTTCTGCTGGCCGGTAGTCACGGTGGCCGCTGCTGCCAGCTACATGGTGAGGGCCAGCCCGATGATGCTGGCGACGCTTCCGATCAGGGCGAGCAATACGAAGATCCAATGTTCCTGGACCTGGCCTACGAGCCAAGGCAGTACACCACCGTAGATCTCTCTAAACTTCGCCTTCGTCTTCAAATCGCCGCGCACGGTTCGTTCGTAGATCGAGACGAGATTGTCGACCTTGCGCAGGGTGGACTGATGCAGCTTGACGAACTCGCCGTTCGTGAAAGCGTTTGCTTCCGCCGTGCCGTCAAGAAAGTCCATCTCCGAGATCGTGTTGAGCCGCATCACGTTCAAGAGCCGAGGATGGTCGACGTAGTTGCTGCCGTAGAGATCGACGAGGATGCTCGCAAGATTGAACTTACGTGAGTCGTCGATCGCCGTCGGTTGCCCTCCGAGAACCTGATATCGATGCTCGATCGCCGCGAACCCGTACTTCACGTCCCGCATCACCCAGTGGATCCACCGGTCTTGCTGGTGGAGCCGGACGTACTCGAAGAACTCATCGAGCATCTGTTTCTCGAGCTTGTCGTAGTGATTCGAGATTTCCGAGAGCGCCACCCCGTTTCGTTCTCCGACGAGATGAATCGAGAACGACCGTGTCTGCTCGGTGGCAAGGTTCCGAATCGCGATCGAAGTAATCCGAGGTGAGGAACCGTCTGGGCGATCGTAGAAGCTCTCGCACGAGTAGTGGATCGCTACAGAACTCTCCTCGTTGCGTTGGAGCTCGTCGAGCCACGTCTTTGCGCGTTTGCGTCGCGCCAGGCGACTCGCTTCCCTGCTCACGTCAGGACCCTCCGCTCAACATTCGTTCAGAGAGTACCGCCGTCCGTCGTCGCTCACCAGTAAGCGCTCTCCAAGGCGCGTCTTCAGGCCGCTTCTTCCACCAGCGGAGTCTCCTCTGGCTTTGCCGTTCTCGGCTTTCGTTTCGTGAGCGCGTAGACGCTTCCCGTGTTCGGCACGACGAACGACACGCGATGATAGTCCTGCTCCCAAGCCTCGGGCGCGAGGTGCGCGTAGACCTTCTGCGTGATCGTGACGTTCGCGTGGCCGAGGATCTTCGAGAGCCGGAAGATGTCGCCGCCGTCGAGGACCCAGTGCGACGCGAATGTGTGGCGAAGATCATGAAAGCGCAGCGCCTCCGGTAGACCGGCCCGCTTGGCGGCCTGCTTGAACGGAAACCGCACGCCGGGCTTGGAGCGCGGCTTGCCATCCTCGCCAGGGAACACGAGCTTTGCGCCGCCGCGCTTCAGCGCCAGGTCGCGCAGGAACGGAACAAGCGTGTTCAGGATCGGGATATAGCGGGCCTTGCCCGACTTCGTCGTGCCGTGCCGGCCGCGGTGCACCGCGATCAGTCGGCGCTCGAGATCGATGTCGGCCCACTGGAGGTGAACCAGCTCGTCGAGCCGCATCCCGGTGCCGACGGCGAGCGTCACGAACTCGCGGATACCCTTCGGGCACTCGACGAGGAGCTTCGTGATCTCATCGCGCGTCTGGATCCACGTGTAGATCGCAGCGTCCTTCTGTTCGATCCGGGACACGCCGTGGCAGGGGTTGGTCTCGACCCACTCGCGATCGACGAAGTAGGAGAACGCCGATGACAGGCACGTCAGGTTTCCGTTCACGGTCGCCGCCGCGAATTTCGTCGCTTGCTCGTCGCGCCACTGCATCACGTGTCCCTTGCG
>JACCYD010000421.1 GCA_013696695.1 Deltaproteobacteria bacterium
CCACCGACTTCCGCGTGGGGAACATGGGGCACTCGATCCGGATCGGACGTCAAGGCGGGATGATGGTGGCGCAGTTCAGCGAGGACGGCATGGTCAACACCGCGAATACGGTTCCATACGACTCCGCGATCCACGCCACCTGGAAGATCGCGCGGAGCGGCGACACGACGACGTGGTCGACGATCTCGGAGCAGGGGGTCGAGACGACCCTCGCGACATCGCAGTTCGACTGGACGAACTACATGTTGCCCCTTCTGTTCGCGCAGCGCGCTTCGGACTCGACGGTGGAGTTCACAGCGATATTTCGCGACTTCAACGGCGGCAGCAGCGCGATGCTCGATCCGGTGTGTCCGGCGGACTCGCTGGTGGATTCATTCGACACCCTCGATCGCGTGACCTGGGGAAGGTCGGGCGGCGCGTTCTACGAGACAGGGTGCAGGTTCGAGAGCAGAGACGGCAACCTGATCGTCGCGCTCGAGACCGGAGGCGTCGGCCCCGACTCCTGTAGCTACGGCACCAGCGGCATCTACGACCTGCTCGACCACGAAATCACGGTCGAGGTCGAGGCCACGCTCGCGGCGACCGAGCGGGTCGCGGTCGCGGTGGAGACCATCGACCAGAACGCTGGCACCTTCGTGATCCAGTCCGGCGAGCTGCGCGCGGTGACTCGGGTAGGGAATAACGAGCTTCAGGTGCGGACGCTGTCCTACGACCCCGTCGCCCATCGGTTCTTGCGGTTCACCGCCGCCTCCAACAACGGGCTCGAGGAGCTCGAGTGGCAGACCTCGGCGACCGGCGAGCCAGCGTCGTTCGTGTTCTTCGCCCGCGCAGGAAGTCTGAAAAACCTCGACCGCGTGCGGTTCAACCTCGCCGCCAACGGCTACAATGACGAGTCACCGGACACCGTGATCAAGTTTCACGGCGTCAACTAGCGAGCTTGCCGCACTCGTTGCATTTGCCGTCGACGATCAACCCGTTGCACGCGCCGTCGCTGCACACCTTGCGTGCCTTCCACTCGCCCGACGTCATCGGGGCTTGTGGCTCGGCGAGCGGAATCTCGACCAGCGAGGCCGCGTCTTCATCGGCGCGAAGCTGCGCGATGAAGCCGAACGCATCGGTGAACAGCGGGTGCTCGGTTTCCGCCGGGATCTCCGCGCGAATCTTTCCGATCTCGCCACCGTCGAACCACACCAACCGGTGCTCGACGCAGCGATCGACCTCGATCGTTCCGATCGTGTAGGGGGTCATCGGAAACGCGCAGACCGGGCACGGATGGAGGGCTTGCCGCGCTGGATCCGCAGCGCCATCGAGGACTTCCTGCGCGTGAGGCCCGATCTCGACCACCAGCTGCTCGCCACCGACCAGCGCGCCGTTGCACGTCTTGCACCGCCACTTGTCGCGGTCCGGATAGTGGGCGAGAGGTTTTCCGCAGCGCGGGCACTGCATCTGCTGGTCGCGGAACGGCATGTCGCGAGGCTACCGGAAACTCTCCACCGCATGCGAGGGGCGTGATACGGCTATCGACCCATGGCGACGAAGCTGATCAACCACTGGATCGACGGCAAGACGTACGAGCGCGCATCCGAGCGTAGCGGCGACGTCTACAACCCGGCGACCGGCGAAGTGCAAGCGAAGGTCGCGTTCGCGACGCCCGGCCTGGTCGACGAAGCCGTCGAGTCCGCGGCGAAGGCCTCGCAGACCTGGCGCTCGGTCTCGATCGCGCGCCGCACCAAGATCCTGTTCGCGTTTCGCAACCTGGTCGACAAGCACCAGCGCGACATCGCGAAGCTCCTCACGCTCGAGCATGGCAAGGTCACGGCCGACGCGCTCGGCGAGGTCAACCGCGGTCTCGAGGTGATCGAGTTCGCGTGCGGCATCGCCGACCTCGCGAAGGGCGAGTATTCGGAGAACGTGTCGACCGAGGTCGATAGCTATTCGATCCGCCAGCCGCTCGGCGTCGTTGCCGGCATCACGCCGTTCAACTTCCCGGCGATGGTGCCGATGTGGATGTACCCGATCGCGATCGCGTGCGGGAACACATTCGTTCTCAAGCCCAGCGAGCGCGATCCGAGCTGCGCGAATTTCTGCGCGCAATTGTTCACCGAAGCGGGCCTGCCGCCCGGCGTGTTCAACGTCGTGCACGGCGACAAGGTCGCCGTCGATGCCCTGCTTCACCACCCGAAGGTCGCCGGCATCTCGTTCGTCGGCTCGACGCCGATCGCGCAGTACATCTACGAGACCGGCACCAAGAACGGCAAGCGCGTGCAGGCGCTCGGCGGCGCGAAGAACCACATGATCGTGCTGCCCGACGCCGACATGGAGCTGGCGGCGGATGCTGCGGTGTCCGCGGGCTACGGCTCGGCGGGCGAGCGCTGCATGGCGATCTCGGTCGTCGTCTGCGTCGGCGATGCCGCCGACAAGCTGGTGCCGCTGATGAAGGAGCGGATCGGCAAGCTCAAGGTCGGCGATGGCCTCGAGGCCGGCATGGAGATGGGCCCGCTGATCAACAAGGCGCACCGCGACAAGGTCGCCGACTACGTCGATGCCGGCGTCGCGGAAGGCGCCACGCTGATCTCGGACGGGCGCACGCTGCAAGTTCCCGGTCGCGCGGGTGGCTTCTTCCTCGGGCCGTGCCTGTTCGACAACGTCAAGCCGTCGATGTCGATCTACAAGGACGAGATCTTCGGGCCGGTGCTGGGCACCACGCGCGTCGCCACCTACGACGACGCGATCAAGATGGTGAACTCGAACCCGTACGCGAACGGCGTCGCGATCTTCACCAACGACGGCGGCGCCGCGCGCAAGTTCCAGCACGAGGTCGAGGTCGGCATGGTCGGGATCAACGTCCCGATCCCGGTGCCGATGGCC
>JACCYD010000432.1 GCA_013696695.1 Deltaproteobacteria bacterium
GCGCTCGCCGGCTACTGGACGACGCGCATCGGCGGCAGCGACCCCACGATGTTCTCGCTCGTGGCCGCGGCGGCGGCCGGGCTCGCGTTCGTGCTCGCGTTACTTACTGTGGTGCTGCGGAACCGGCGGCGGGCGCGGGCGTAGCACCCGAGCCGGCCTGGTCGCGATTGCGCGGGCCGCGGCCATCGGGACGCAACCGACCACCGCCCCATGCACGCGTGCGTTCCTCGAGGGCAGCTTCGATCTCGTCGATGGAGATGTCGCCGTCCTTGTTGACGTCGACGCTCTCGGGATCGAGCCGGCGGAACGAACCCTTCGCGAGCTCGTCGGGTGTCACCTTGCCGTTGTTATCGGCGTCGGCCTGCTTGCGCATGTCCTCGGCACGGCGATGGCGCGCGGACTTGCGCTCCTCGTCGCTGATCTTGCCGTCGCCATCGGCATCGAACTGCGCGATGCGCGAGCGGCGGCGATCCTCGAACCCTTCACGAACCTCGTCGGCTTGATCGCCGGTCTCATCCTTGAGAGACGGGCGCCGCGTGCCGGTGCCGAGATCGACCTTGCCCGAGCGAGGCGTCGGGCCTGCGCCGGTGGCGCCGGTGGCGGCCGTGGTGTCGTCCTTGTTGTCGGCGGGCTTGTCGACCGATGCGTCCTTGCAACCGGTCACCAGCAGTAGAGCCATGGCAATTCTCGAGAATGACTTCCACATCGCTGCTTGGTTAGAGCAAGGGACGCGCCATGGTGCAAGCGGTTATCCCTAACCCCTCGACTGCCAGCTTCTGCCAAAACAGCATAGCTGCCCAGTGACGTGCCAACGAGTCATTGCTCGCGCCGATCGCTCGCACGCATCGCACTTAAAACGAGCCGCCGATCCAACCGAGCCCCGCCACCCACTCGATGCGCTTCCGCTTGTAGAATTTGCTCGAGCCGCGCGGCTGCGTGAGCGCGCTGATCGGCCCGACGGGCACGCCGGTCGCGAACGATGTCGCCGCCGTCTTGAAGTCGTGCCGCGCCCACAACCAGATCGCTCCGGTCAGGTTCACGACCGTGCCGCCGATGATCGTCAGCCAGATCGACTGGCTCTCCTTGGTCGCCGCCCTCGCCACCGCCTTGCGAAGCGCCGCGACATCGACACACGCATCTGCCTCGACCGGCGGGATCTGGATCTTGAGCGGCAGCACGACCTTCGATCCAACCCCCAGCGTCGCCTTGATCGCCCCGACGTACAGCTGCTCCTCGTACGCGTCGTCGAACTCGCCGAGGGGGTTGAATTCGGCAGCCACCGCGACCAGCTGCACGCCCGTCGCGAGCGCGAACAGCGCCCCCCACGTGATGTTCCAGACCCGCGCCTTGCCACGCTCGGTCACGAGATGCGTGCGCAGCTCCTCCGCGTCCTTCGCACAGTCGGCGTGCGCGGGCGCCGCACCGACACCGTACAGAGTGAGGAGCGTGATACCGACGACAACGCACCGCCTCATCGCGCGAATCTACGCTAACTCGCGGGACCGATCCTGATACCGTCGCACCATGTCGATCGGTCGATTCGCCGTGATCTTTCTCGCCGCGTGCAGCGGTAGCACCAGCGACACCCCCGATGCGCCCGTGAACGTGCCGCAGACGATCCTCATCAGTGGAACGGCGGAGGAACAGGATTCCGGCGGTGGCGGGCCACTCGAGGGCGTGCTCGTCGAGGCGTTCACGAACGCGGACGAGAGCACCGTGATCACGTCGGCCACCACCGATGCGCAGGGCAACTACACGTTGACGGTCACCACCAATGGCGCGCCGCTCGATGGCTTCCTCAAGGCCACCAAGAGCGGCCTGATCACCACGTTCCTCTACCCGCCCGAGCCACTCGCCGCGGACTTCGACCGCGCATCGATCAACATGCTGAGCCCGGACACGTTCGACCTCGTCCAGGGCGGCCTGCTGTGCGACGCGAATCAAGATCCTGCCAAGGGAACCATCGCGATGCTGGTCTACGATGCGAACGACGCGCCGGTGGCAGGCGCCACGATCTCGTCTTCTCCTGCCGCGAGCAGCGTTTGCTACAATGGCAATAGCGGACTACCGAGTGACAGCGCCACGGCAACAGCTGATGATGGTATCGGCTTGATGTTCAACGTCACCGGCGACGTCACGGTCAGCGCCACTGCCCCTGGGCAGACGTTCCGCTCTCACTCGGTCAAGGCGCGCGCCGCCACGTTCACGACGACTCTGGTCCGCCCTTGAGTTACTGAACACTCTCGAACGCTCCGATGTCGTTCGCAGCACCCTGCGGGCGGAACGTCCCGTCGAAGTCGACCGAGTTCACGAGTCCAGGATCCGCCGTGTCGATTGCCGGACTTCTAGGTTGAAGATGGAAGTCGCCGTTCGCAGCGTCGATGAAGAGAGGATCCGCGCCGAGTTGGTTGTTGCCGGGAAGTGCAGTTTGTTGCGGCGACACGATCGAAAACCCAACTGTGCACTTCGTTCCCGTCAACGTGTTGGCTGGAGCTCCAGGGGCAGTGTTGACGATTATCGAGTTGTCGATGCAGATGCCGTCTAACGTGTTGCCGCTGCATGATGCAGTACCTGACCCGCACGTGACGACTGAGTCGGCGATCGTCGACGATGAGACAATGACGGCTCCGCCAATTCCTAGCAGGGGTCCGTCACTTCCCGTCTGTCCAACAAGAATGCTGTTCGATACGCGGATAAGCGCGCCATTAAAGGCCCCGACGCCATTTCCGCCCATGCCGTCCATGAGTGTCCGGTCCACGTCAATAGTCGTCGCCTCCACCCCCGCAACGATAAAGCTTTCGCCTCTTACGCGTAGCCGACAGCTCGAGAGCTTGGCTGTGCAGCCTGCCGCAGAGAACGAACGCGACGTCGAGTCGATGACCACACGGTCGAGCTCGACAACCGGAACATCGACCCCGTTCCGACACTCGAACCCAATCCCCCCTGCTGGCAACGCGCCGTCGTTAATGATCGTCAATCCGATCAGTCGCACACGCGCTCGGTCGTTGGCTTCAAAGGTGGTGTCTACGTTCGAGGTGAGAGTTGCACCGTCGCCGTGAACGATGACTCGTTTGTCGGTGACAACAATGTTCGCAGTGTACGTGCCCGGCATGAGCTTGATCGTGTCCCTCGTCAAGTTCGCAACCGCAAACGCTGACGTGATCGAGCAGGGATCGAGGAGCGAGCAGTTGGGAGTGTTGGGACCGGCGGGTGTGGCGTAGACCACCGCCGTCTCGTCGATGCACATGCCACTGTCGAAGTCGCATACTTCGCTGCCGCACTCGTTATCGCTCACGCAGCTGCGACACGTGAGTTCCTCGGCGTCGCACACCGGTGTCGTGACGCCGCAGTCGGCAGCTCCGAGACATTCGACGCATGTGCGATCCGGCGAGCACTGCGGTAGCGAGCTCGAGCAATCGGTCGACACTTCGCAGTCGACACAGATTCCATCTGCCGCGCATTGGGGTGTCGCCGATGGACAGTCCTGATCGGCAAGACAGGTGGTGACCTCACCACAGACGTTGTCCACGCAGACA
>JACCYD010000447.1 GCA_013696695.1 Deltaproteobacteria bacterium
ACCGAGGATGCAGACGTTCGCAGCCATCAGAGCATGCCCAGCGTACGAAGCTCGGCGCGCAGCTGATCGACCATGCCCGGCGTGGCATTGACGAGCGGCAGCCGCACGTCGAGCGAGCAGCGATTCAAGATCGAGAGCGCGGCCTTGGTGGGCGCCGGGCTCGGCTCGTTGAACAGCATCAGCGACAGCACGCGCAGCTCGTAGTGGCGCTGCTTCGCGCGCTCCCAGTCACCCGCGTTGACCGCATCCCACATCTCGGACATCGCCTGCGGCGCGACGTTCGACACCACGGAGATCACGCCGCGCGCGCCGCACGCGTAGAGCGGGAAGGCGGTGCCATCGTCGCCGGAGAGGATCGTGATCTTGTCGCCGCACTTGGCGACCAGCTCGCTGCCGCGCACCAGGTTGCCGGTGGCGTCCTTGATGGCGATCACGTTGTCGATCGATGCGAGCCGCACGACGGTGTCGGTGAGCAGGTCGCACGCGGTTCGCGACGGCACGTTGTACAGAATGATCGGGAGCTTGGTCGCCTTGGCGATCGCCTCGAAGTGGCGGAACAGGCCTTCCTGGCTCGGTCGGTTGTAGTACGGCGTGACGTGGAGCAGCGCATCGGCGCCGGCATCCTCGGAGGCCTTGGTGAGCGTCAGGGCCTCGCTCGTCGCGTTGCCACCGGCACCGGCGACGACCGGCACGCGACCGCGCGCCGCCTTGACCATCGCCGAGATCACCGCGACGTGCTCGTCGACATCGAGCGTGGCCGACTCGCCGGTGGTGCCGACCGCGACGATGCCATCGACACCGTTATCGATCTGCCAATCGACCAGCTTCGCGAGTGTCTCGAAGTCTACCTTGCCGTCTCTGAACGGAGTGACCAGCGCGGTGAGACAGCCTTCGATCTTTGCGAGCTTGCTCATATAGAAGTTCCTGCGACGTCATAGATCCAACGTCGGTCAGAAGGAAGCAATTCCGCCGAGCTCTTTGTCTGCGAAACCGCGGTCAGATCCGCGACACGAGCAGGGCCGCGCCGTTACGGAGTGGAAGCTCGATCACGAACTTCGCGCCGCCACCGGGGTTATCACCGATGACGATCCGCCCGCCGTGATCCGAGACGATGCGGTGCACGATCGCGAGGCCGAGGCCGGTGCCGCCCCTCGCGTGCTTGGTCGTGAAGTACGGCGCGAACACCTTGTCCTTGAGCTCCGTCGGCACGCCGGGGCCGTTGTCCTCGACGGTGAGCAACGCGCGGTCACCGGCATCGCCGAGCTTGGTCGACACGCTGATCCGGCCGTCGCTGCGCTTGCCGATCGCATCGCGCGCATTCTCGACCAGGTTCAACACCACCTGGTTGAGCTGGTTCTTGTCGGCATCGAGCTGCGGCACGGTGCCGAGCGTGGTCTTGATCGGCGCGGCACCTTGATAGAGCGTCAGCGCCGAACGGATCACCTCGTTGAGATCGACTCGCTGGAACTCGGGCTTCGGCATCCGCGCGAAGTCGGAGAACTCGGTGACGATGTGCTTCAGACGATCGGCTTCCTGGAGCACGGTGGTCGTCGACTCCTCGAGGATCTCGTCGAACGACGGGTGCTTCTTGCGCCAGGTCTTGCGCAGCGTGTCCATCGCCATCTGGATCGGCGTCAACGGATTCTTGATCTCGTGCGCGAGGCGGCGCGCGATCTCCTGCCATGCGGCGATGCGCTCCGCGATCACGAGGCGCTCCTTCGAGGTGCGCAGATCTTCCATCATGAAGTTGAATGCACTCGCGACCGCGCCGACCTCATCCTTGCTACGCACCGGCACCCGGTGATCGAGGTCGCCACGCGCGGCGGCCAGCGAGCCTTCGACCAGTGATTCGAGATCGCGCGCGGTGCGTCGAGCAACCAGCAGGCCGATCAGCACGACCGCGCCGAACGTCGCGAGCGCGAGTCCGGCGGACGTCCATGTCAACTTGCGGAGCACGCTCGCGAGATCGCCGTCGGACACCGCGATCTCGACGGTGGCGAACGTCGTTCCGCCGATTCCCGGCAGCGGGATCACGCTCGGCGGATCGACCGCGAGCTCGTTCCAGTTCTTGCCCTTCGGCCCCACCAGGACCTTGCCCTTGTCATCGACGACCCGAATGTCGACGCGGCCTTCGCGCACGACCGAGCTCAGCAGGTCAGCGTCGAACTTGCGGCCCGCGAGCACACCGAACGAGTACGGACCGTCGACCGACAGCCGCGCGGCCTCTGCGACCAGCACGGTCGTGGTGTCCTTCGAGCCCGCCGCGCGCTTGGCCTCGAGCGAATGCTGCACCTCTTCCATCGTGAAGTACGGCGAGCCCTTGGTCTCGAGCGCGCGCTTGCGGATGTTCGCGGTGTCTTGTTCGTTGTTCGCGGACCGCAGGTGCGCCGCGACGAGCACCACGTTGGTGGGCCGCGTGTCGTCGACGATCGTGAGGACGTCGAGCGACAGGCCGTCCTTCCACGGCAGCGCTTGCTCGCGCACGATGTTGATCTTCTCGGTGAGCTTGTTGTTGATGTGATCGCGGAGCATGCCCGCGACGTACGGATGGTTGTCTCGCGAGAGCGACTTGACGACCTCGTCGACCTGTAGGAGGTGACGCTCGACGATCGCCACGGCCGCCTGCTCTGCACTCTTGCGGAGGTCGCGATACTCCTCGCGCGCGCTCGACGCGATCACCTGTCGCGTCACCACCGCGGCGACCGAGATCGGGACCAGCGCGGCGAGTGCGAGCGTCAGCGTGAACCTGCCGCGAAGCTTCACGGGACTCCCGACTTCACCGGCGAGCCGAACACGAACAGCTCCTCGAGGCACGGCCGGCCGGTCGCGTCGAACTTCATGCCGCGCAGATCCGCGCGATGCCACATCCGCACACCGCGGAACATCAGCGGCACGATCGGCCGCCGCGCCGCGAACTCCTTGCGAGCAAGGGCCATCGTCAACCCGCCGGTGGCGAGCTTCTGGATGGCCCAGTCGTCACCGCCGGCGGTGAACGCTGCGCTCCACCACGCCCACGCGACCGGCAGCGGTGCCGCGAGCTGCCCGAGGTAGAGATCGGTGGTGCCACGCGAGATCCGATCGCGGAGCTCGACGGCCGACATTGCCGACAGCGTCGCGCCGATGCCGAGCTTGCCGAGCGCACGCGCGACGCGCTCGGCGATCTCGCGATCGTCGGGCCGCGTATCCTCGAACGCGATCTCGAGCGTGAGCTGCGAGGCCCTCGTCGCGTCGAGCGATGGCACGCGCTTCGCGGCATCGGCGAGCGCCGCGCGCGCGAGCCCGAGATCGCCGGTGCGCACGATCGGCGTCGGTAGTGGTGCGCCGGCCTCGACGGGTACCGGCTCGCCGGCGGGCATCACGGCCTCGCCGCGATTGACCGAGACCAGAGCATTGCGATCGAGCGCGAGATCGAGCGCGCGCCGAAACGCCGGCTCGCGCAGTACGTCCGCGTGCTTCTTGCCGAACCCGACGTAGACCAGCAGCGCCTTCGGCCCGTCGACCGCCCCAGCCTTGTACTTCGGCTGGCCGCCGGTGAACGCCGCGACGCCGCGTGTGGACAGCTGCGAGTCGTCGGTCTCGAAGCGCTTGGCCTCGGCATCGGGCTTGTCGAACCAGTGCAAGGTCACGCGATCGAGGTACGTGCGGCCCCCGAAGTGATCTTCGAACGCGCCGAGCACGAGCTTCTTGCCGGTGCGATCGAGCGACTCGAGCGTGAACGGCCCGGTGCCGATCGGCTTCGCGCCGGGCGCCCTGCCCTGCCGCGTGATCGCGGTGGGTGAGAGCGAGAGCATGATGGCGACGTCGACAGGCGTCTTGAGCGCGATCTCGACCGCGTCGCCGTCGACCCTCACCGACACGATCGGTGCGAGCGCCCATCTGCCACCGCCGGTGCGCGCGCGCTCGAGCGAGGCCGCGACGTCGGTGACCGTCAGCGTGTTGGCGTCGTGGAACTTGACGCCCTTGCGGATCGGGATTCTTGCGACGAGCTTCGAGTTATCCAGCTCTGGCTTGCCGGCGGCGAGCCGCGGTTCGATCGCACCCCCGAGCTCGACGCGATACAGCGTGTCGAAGATCAGCCCGGTGATCGTCAGCTCGGCGTGGCTCTGGGCGGTCACCGGATCGAGCGTCGCCGGCGCGCCGAGCAACGAGCCATCGACCTTGCCGACGTACTTTGGTCGCGTCTCCGCGTCGGCGGCGGCCTCCGGCATCACGATCGCGATCGTTGCGAGCACCGCGAGGCCCCTCAATCCAGCCTCCAGATGTCGAGGCGCGTCGAGCCGGGCAGCCGAACCGCCGCGAGCACCTCGGGGATGTCGTCGGCATCGTCGCCGTCGGCGACCACCAGGCCGGCGACGCCGCCGTTGAAGATCCGGCGAAACACCGGCTTTTTATCGTCGCCGCCGAGCGTGTGAACCTTGGCGGAGTCCGTGGCACCGGGCGCGCTCGCCTCGGAGA
>JACCYD010000480.1 GCA_013696695.1 Deltaproteobacteria bacterium
CCGCTCGATCACTTCAAGGAAGCGATCAAGAAGCCCTACGGCATGGTGCTCGTCACCGGCCCCACCGGTTCGGGCAAGACGACCACGCTGTACTCGGCGCTGTCGGAGCTCAACACGGTCGATCGCAACATCTCCACCGCCGAAGACCCGGTCGAGTTCAACCTGCCCGGCATCAACCAGGTGCAGATGCACGAGGACATCGGCCTCAACTTCGCGACCGCCCTGCGCGCGTTCTTGCGGCAGGACCCGAACATCATCATGGTCGGCGAGATTCGTGACTTCGAGACCGCCGAGATCGGCGTCAAGGCCGCGCTGACGGGCCACTTGGTGTTGTCGACCCTCCACACCAACGATGCCCCGTCGACGGTGTCTCGTTTGCTCAACATGGGCATCGAGCCGTTCCTGGTGACCGCCTCGGTAAATCTGGTCCTGGCACAGCGGCTCGCCCGCAAGATCTGCGTCGATTGCAAGATCACCGACGACAAGCACCCCGAGGCCCTCGCGAAGATGGGCATGACGGACGAGCAGATCCGCAAGGCCACGATCATGAAGGGCCGCGGCTGCAACACCTGCAATACCACCGGCTACAAGGGCCGCGTCGCGCTCTACGAGGTGATGCCCTTTACGGATCCACTTAAAGAGCTCGTGCTCCAGGGCGCCTCGGCGGCCGAGCTCAAGACCGAGATGATCCGCGGCGGCGTCCAGAGTTTGCGCATGGCCGGAATCCAGAAGATCCTTGAGGGCGTGACGACTCCCGAAGAGGTTCTCCGCACCACGGTGGACGACTAGTGGCGCAAAACCTCAGCCTGCCGACGCTACTCAAGGCGCTGACTGACAAGGGCGCGTCGGATCTGCACGTCACCGTGGGTTCGCCACCCCGCCTTCGCATCGACGGCGATCTGGTCAAGCTCCAGACCGAGCCGTTGACCGCGACCGAGACCAAGACGCTCTGCTACTCGGTCATGAACGACGCGCAGAAGCTGCGGTTCGAGGAAGACCTCGAGCTCGACTTCTCGTTCGGCATCCGCGGCATGGCCCGGTTCCGCGCCAACGTCTACATGCAGCAGGCGTGTGTCGCCGGCGCGTTCCGCGTCGTTCCGTACAACGTCATCCCGCTCGCGGATCTCGGCATGCCGCCGGTGGTCTCCGATCTCACCGAGAAGCCGCGCGGCCTCGTGCTCGTCACCGGCCCGACCGGCTCCGGCAAGTCGACCACGCTGGCGTCGATGATCGACAAGATCAACTCGACCCTCAAGGGTCACATCGTGACCGTCGAGGATCCGATCGAGTTCCAGCACGCGCACAAGAGCTGCCTCGTCAACCAGCGCGAGATCGGCCGCGACTCGGCGAGCTTCAAGCGCGCGCTCAAGTACATCCTTCGCCAGGATCCCGACGTCGTGCTGATCGGCGAGATGCGCGACCTCGAGACCGTCGAGGCGGCGCTGACGATCGCCGAGACGGGCCACCTCGCCTTCGCGACGCTGCACACCAACAGCGCGATCCAGTCGATCAACCGCATCATCGACGTGTTCCCGTCGCACCAGCAGAGTCAGGTGCGCGCGGTGCTGTCGTTCGTGCTCGAAGGCGTGATCACGCAGAACCTGATCCCGAAGGCCTCGGGCTCGGGCCGCGTGCTCGCCACCGAGGTGATGATTCCGAACGCCGCGATCCGAAATCTGATTCGCGAGGACAAGCTTCACCAGGTCTACTCGCAGATGCAGATCGGTCAGTCGAAGTTCGGCATGCAGACGATGAACCAGTCGCTGTTGGATCTCTACATGAAGAAGATCATCACCCTCGATGATTGTCTCGCGCGCACGAGCGAGCTCGACGAGCTCAAGCAGATGATCCTCGCAGCTGGTGGCTCGCTGGGCAGCCACGCTAACCCGCCGAACATGAGGCGATAGGAGAGCTATGGCCAAGTTCCAATGGGAAGCCACCACTCGCACGGGCGAGAAGAAGCGCGGCACCATGGAGGCCGAGACGGGGGACGCCGTCGAGAAGCGGCTGTCCGGTGACGGACTGGTGGTGACGCGCGTCAAGAAGGAAGCCAAGCAGCTCCAGATCGTCATCGGCTCCGGCGTCAACCAGAAAGATCTCCAGATCTTCACGCGCCAGCTCGCGACGATGATCGATGCCGGTCTGCCGATCGTTCAGTGCCTCGACATCCTCGCCGCCCAGACGCCGAACAAGATCTTCCAGGGCATCCTGTTTCAGGTGAAGAGCGCGGTCGAATCCGGCGCCACGTTCTCCGAAGCGCTGAAGCGCCACCCGAAGGTGTTCGACGAGCTCTACGTCAACCTCGTCGCCGCGGGTGAGGCCGGCGGTATTCTCGATACGATCTTGAACCGCCTCGCGATCTACATCGAGAAGTCGGTGAAGCTGAAGGCCCAGATCAAGAGCGCGATGTTCTATCCCATCGCGATCTTCATCGTCGCGATCGGCGTCATCTGCGTGATGATGATCAAGGTCATTCCGACCTTCAAAGACATGTACACGCAGATGGGTCCGAAGGCGAAGCTGCCTGGAGCCACCGCGTTCGTCATGGATATCTCGAACGGTTTCGTGAAGCACTGGTACTTCATCATCGGCGGCATGATCGGATTCGTCGTGCTGCTGGTGATGATGCGGCGCACCGTCAAAGGCCGCGAGATGTTCGATCGCGTGCTGTTGCGACTGCCGGTGATCGGCCCGACGCTGCGCAAGATCGTGGTCGCTCGCTTCACGCGCACGCTCGGAACATTGTTGTCGTCCGGCGTTCCGATCTTGGACGCGCTCGATATCTGCGCCAAGACCGCAGGCAACGTCGTCGTTCAGGCCGGCATCATGCGCGCCCGCGAGAAGATCAGCGAAGGTCACGACATGGCCGGACCGCTCTCGGAGTCGAAGGTGTTCCCGTCGATGGTCGTCCAGATGATCGGCGTCGGCGAGCAGACCGGCGCGATGGATCAGATGCTTCAGAAGATCGCGGATTTCTACGAAGAAGAAGTCGATGCCGCCGTCTCCGCGATGACCTCGTTGATCGAGCCGATCATGATGGCCTTTCTCGGCGTCGTCGTCGGTGGTCTGATCGTCGCGATGTACCTGCCGATCTTCAAGTTGGCCGGTAATATCAACTGATGTCCACCCGGCGCGTTGCGCCGCCGTTCTCGGTCCCGGTCCCGATCATTCGCATCGACCCGAACGCGCCGACCCCCGGCGAATCCCTGGTCGGTCAGCCGACGGTCGCGCCGAGCGACGTCCGCCGTCGCGTCGCGCGCCTGCTGCTGCTGCGCACGGTCGTGATCTCGATCGTGCTCGGGTTGTCGATGTGGCTGCTCGGCTCCGGCGATCAGCCGATGCGTGGTGCCGTGTGGCTACAGTCCGGCATCATCGCGATGACGTACCTGTCGTCGATCGGGTTCGGCGTCGCGCTCCGCATGGGTGTGCAGCCGCGAAACGTCGCGCGGCCGATGCACGCGGTCGACCTCGTCGTCACCTCGCTGTTCGTCTACGTGACGGGCGGTGCCGAGAGCCCGTACACGTTCCTCTACGCCCTCTCGATCGTGTCCGCGGGCGCGCTGTCATATCGCCGCGGCGCGGTGACGATCACCATCGCGACGATCGTCGCCGTGGTCACGGTGTCGTTGCTCGCGTGGGCGCACGTGTTCGACTGGTTGCCGTTCACCGGCCGCAGCGTGCCGTGGGAGCAATCTGGCGGCGACCTCGCGCGGACGCTCGGGATCCAGCTTGCCGCGCTGACCGGTGTCGGCGCGCTGTCCTTCATCTTCGGCGACCAGCTGCAGCGCGGCGCCGAGACCTTGGCGACGACCCGCAAGGCCGCGGCGGAAGTCCTGACGCTGCACCAGAACATCGTGCGCTCGCTCTCCGCCGGTCTGATCACGACCGCGCCCGACGGCACGGTGCTGACGGCGAACCAGGCCGCATGCGACATCCTCGGCAAGCCGGCGCCGGAGCTGACCCACAAGTCGCTCGAGACGGCGATGCCCGGGCTGCTTGCCATGATCGCCGAATCGCGCGAGCTGAGGCGCGCCGATCTCGCGGTCGGTGCCCTCGTGCTCGGCGTGACGGTGTCGCCGCTGCGCGACCTCGACGATCAGGTGATCGGGCGCGTCGTCAACTTCCAGGACCTCACCGAGCTGCGCCGCCTCGAGAGCCACATGCGACGCGCCGAGCGACTCGCAACCGTCGGCGAGCTCGCCGCCGGCGTCGCGCACGAGATCCGCAATCCGCTGGCGTCGATCTCGGGCTCGATCGAGCTGTTGCGCGCCGCGCCGCAGGTGTCGGAAGACGACCGCACGCTGATGAACATCGTGCATCGCGAGATCCAGCGCCTCAACGTGCTGATCGGCGATCTCCTCGACTACGCGAATCCGCGACCATCGCAACCCGTCGAGCTCGATCTCGGCGTGATGGTGCGCGAGACGGTGCAAGTCGCGCGTGCAGATCAGGCCTTCAACGACCTCGAGCTGACGTGCGAGGTCGATGCGCCGCTCGCGATCACGGCCGATTCTGCGAAGCTTCGTCAGGTGCTGTGGAACCTGCTGCGCAATGCCGGCGACGCGGCGATCACCGGTGGTAAGCACGTGCGCGTCGAGGCGCGCGGCGCCGGCATTGCGGTCACGATCTCCGTCGTCGACGATGGTCCCGGCATCGCCAAGGACAAGCTCGCCCGGATCTTCGACCCGTTCTTCACCACGAAGCAGAAAGGCACCGGCCTCGGCCTCGCCACCTGCCATGCGATCGTGACCGAGCACGGCGGGCGGATCGATGTCGAGAGCGACCCCGGCAAAGGCACCAAGATGGTGGTGCGGCTGCCGCGAACAAAGCTATCGTCGGCGACGTGAACTGCCCGATCTGCACCCAGGTCCTCGAAGGCGGCGAGCTGGTGATGGTGTGCAACCACTGCCACAAGGCGCTCGGCGGCGGACTCTCGGTCAACGCGACCGGCGAGTTCCGCATCCCGAGTAGCGACGAGATCGATGCCCACGCGGATCCAACGCCGTCGCACGGCGAGCGCGTCCACTCGGTCAACGTGTGCTCGTGGTGCGGCAAGCTCGAGGCCCAGGTCAAGAAGCTCCTCGGTCGCGGTGGCGTCGCCCTGTGCGACGAGTGCGTCTCGCTGTGCTGCGACATCCTCGACGCCGAGCTCGGCAACACCTGGCGATGATCTCGCGGATCTCCGCGGCGGATCGCGCTGCATTCGCCGGGCACGTCGCGCGCGACGAGCCCTGCGTGATCGCCGGCGGAGCTGTGGAGTGGCCCGCGACGATGACGTGGTCGATCGCGGCGCTCGCCGAGCGCATCGGCGACCTGGCGATCCGTTGCAAGGTGTCGTCGACGAGCACGCACCCGAACTTCGGTGCACCGAGCCTCAAAGACATGTTCGCGACCGAAGCGACCACGGTTCGTGCGCTGTTCGCGAGCTTCACCGGCCCCGAGCCCGCGCGACGGTTGTTCACCGGCGACGAGCAGTTCGTACTCCGCGTGCGCGACGGCGTGACCGCGATCCACGAGCCGTTTCGCACCTTGCTCGACGACGCACCTGTGCCCGATGTGATCCCGCGCGATCGCCTGTACACCGTGTGGGCGTGGTTCTCGGGGCGCGGCGTCCACACCGGGCTGCACTACGACAACAACGGCTGTCACAACCTCAACGCGCAGCTCGCCGGCCGCAAGCGCTGCGTGCTGTACCCGCCGGCCGCGCTCGCCGAGATGGAGCTGTTTCCGATCGGCGGGGCGAACCCCGCGCTCAATTGCAGCCGGCTCGATCTCGCGAACGAGCCGGTGCCTCCGGACGGATTCGAAACCACGCTCGAGACCGGAGATCTCCTGTTCATCCCAGCGTGGTGGTTTCACGCGTTCTGGCACCTCGGCGACTTCAACGCGAACATGAACTACTGGTGGAAGCCCGAGGTCGCGATCGCGAACCCGGTCTCCGAACGCCAGGCCACGATCGAGACGACATGACCGACGACGACGTTCCAAGCCCCATCGATCTGCGCGATCCGGTGACCGCGCGCGAGTGGGCCGACGAGGCCGATCGCAAGCGACCGCATCGCGCGCAGATCCGCGAGACCATCGCAAAGGTCGCCCTCGACGGTAAGAGCGGTACGGCGCGGGTCCTCGAGCTCGGCGCTGGTCCAGGTCAGCTCGCCGAGGCGGTGTTCCGGCACGCGGCGTCGGCAAACCTCGACCTCGACTACACGCTGTTCGACTTCTCGGCGCCGATGCTGGCGATCGCGCGCATGCGGCTGTCGCGGGCCTTTCCGAAGGGCCAGATCGCGTACGTGATCGACGACTTCAAGCAACCCGGTTGGGGCGCGCGGCTCGGGTCGAAAC